>NZ_JALBUS010000024.1:0-28515 GCF_033971885.1 Absicoccus intestinalis
TGTTAAGATGGTTATAGTTCATGGGATTCTCCTTGATAAATGTTTGTTTTGTCACTCACATTTTATCATTGAACCCATGGACTTTTTTTATTCTTATAGGCTGTTGCACTTATTATGATAATTTATCCATAAAAAAACCTTCAAAGTTGAAGGTTTATGCATTTCGTAAGATGGTCTTATCGACGGCTTTTTTCATGAGCAATAAACAATCCGGTATGATGGCTAGGTTACATGCCACATAGATACCTTGCCAGAATGTCAAGCCCACAAGATAAAGTAAGCTATGGAATACGGTTAGACCAATGACCAATCCCGCAAACATACAAATCAACAACAATTTACGGAGTTGTGTCATTGGAGTACATACAGTATATAAGACGCACAAGGAGTTCCATGAAGCGATGATCGTACAAATCGTGGAGAATTGGGCATCACTCATTTGGAGTGGTTGTCTAAACAAATTCGCAAACACAACGGATAAGATGACCATGATGGCTCCTGGCATCGCTCGTCCAAATACGTGTTGTAAAAAGTGGCCTGTCACTCGTTCTTCATTGGGTTCCAAAGCAAGGACAAAACCGGGAATGCCTGTTCCTAATAAGGAAACCAAAGATAATTGAATGGGCTTAAATGGATAGGCACTAAACCAGAATATCGTGATCAGCGATAGGCCGAATGAAAACATGGTTTTCACTAAAAACAAAGAAGCTGAACGTTGAATGTTATTAATGACAATACGGCCTTCTCGCAAGATCGATGGCATGGCTCGAAATTGATCTTTCAACAAGACCAAGCTAGCAACGCCTTTGGTTGCTTCGGATCCAGATCCCATCGCAATGGAGCAATCGGCTTCTTTTAAGGCCATGACATCATTGACACCATCCCCCGTCATCGCTACGGTATGGCCTTGTTTTTGTAAAGATAAGACCATTTGTTTCTTTTGTTCCGGTGTGACCCGACCAAAAATCGAATAGGTCTGTACTGCTTGATCGATGTCTTTGACCGTGGTCATGTCGACGGCTCTGCCTTTGACACCGGCTTTTTGTGCGATGGCTGCCACGGTACGAGGATCATCTCCAGAAATGATCTTCACGTGCACATTTTGTTTATAGAAATATTGTAAGGTCCGACGAATATTGGGTCGTAATACATCTTGGATCCCAATCAGACCAATCACTTCATTATTCCCGCGAATTTGGTCGCCCATGATTCGTCCTTTTGCTAAAACCAAAACGCGCATGCCTTGTTGTGCATACGATTCGATGCGTTCATTGATCCAATTTTCTTGTTGATTCACGATAAAGGAATAGGCGCCTGTCATATAGGTACGGTTGCCTTCAAACACAACAGCACTGGCTTTTCGACTACTGGAAAAAGGAATCGTACGTATGCAGCGGGCATCGCCTTTGCCTGTATAGGCACGTATAGCTTGTGCCGTGGCATTATCATCATCCAAACAAGAATACATATTGGCTAAGATATAGCGCATTTCTTCATCGGACGTTTTTCCTAGACCATCGGTCAATACAACTTTCATCTTTCCTTGGGTGATGGTTCCGGTCTTATCCAGACAAAGGGTATCGACACGTGCTAAAGTTTCAATACAATATAGTTCTTGTACCAATACTTGTTTACGCGCTAATTTTACCGCTCCCATGGCCAAGGCTGTACTAGTCAATAAGACCAATCCTTCGGGAATCATACCAATGACCCCGGCAACAGTCGATAAAATAGCGCTTCGCCATTGGCTGGTATTTTCCATCAGTTGTTTGATCAACATGATCGATCCGGTTGGGATCAAAACGATCGTTGAAAAGCGGATGATGGAATTGATACTATCGCGCAATTCGGATGGATATTGTTTCTCGCGTTTGGCACTTTCCAAAATGGAATGCGAATACGTATCGGCTCCCACTTTCACAACTTGGGCTTTGGCTTGTCCAGAAACGACAAAGGAACCCGACATCAAGGGATCTCCATATTGTTTGATGATCGAATCGCTTTCACCGGTTAAAATGGATTCATTACATTCAACTTGGCCATCGACCACGATGGCATCCACACTGATCTGATCGCCGGTCTTGACCATCAAGATATCATTTCGCACGATTTTTTCCACGGGAATGCTTTTGATTTTCCCATTGCGTAAGACATTGGCTTTTTGTTGGTTCAATAATGCCAGGTTATCTAATATTTTTTTGGATCGAATTTCTTGAATGATCCCAATAACGGTATTTAAAAAAACCAGGCCCACAAACATCATATTGCGATAAGCGCCTGTAATAAAAACCATCAATCCCAAAACTAAGTTGATCGCATTAAATAATGTATAGAAATTATCATGAATAATTTGTTTATAGGAGCGTGAATTTTTGTCTTCATACACATTGGGTTGTGAACGCAATACGTCTTCATCACTCAATCCGGTTTTTATATTTGTATGCCGTGCTATCTTCAAATTCATATATCAATCTTAACGCAATTTCACATAAAAAAAAAGTGGCGTCCGATCCACTACAGTGATTTGATTTTCATATCAATGGCATGGAAACAGGCGCTTAGATCTTGATGGGATTCCAAAGCTTTTTGAAGCGAAAACATCAATAGGCGTGTATCAAAGGCATAGGTTGTTTCATCATATTGAATGGCTGGCCATTGATTTAAATAATCCAATAATGTATCGATATCATGAATTTGTAGCTTTGTTTGACCATCGCTGACGATCACATCTTCTTGGGTCACGCCTTTTAAGCCATTAAAAATTGAGGTATATAAAGTATCTTGTGTTGGCACATAAAGCGTCTTTGATTGGGGATGCACACTGTTTGTCATCAATTCCTCTGTCGTACATAATTGAATGATTTCTTTACAGCGAGAATCGTCTAAAAAAGCATCGATGGAAACCGGATTGGATTGGTAAATCAACAGTGAATAATTCATGAAAAAACTCCTTTCTATATCGATATATCTTGTGGCAATGTGATTTTTTTGTTGCCTAGATCTCCCAATACCACTTTGATAGGCACATCCGTATACCATTCAACCAATTGTGCATCATCCGTGGCTTGTCGTCCTTCTAATAAAGATTTTTCATAACACATCTTGATCAATGTCGTCTTAAAACATTGTGGTGTTTGCGCATTATATACATGTTGACGCAAAGGCGTTGTTTCAACATATCCATCCTTTACGATCTTGATCGTATCCACACTTGGGATCATCAACAAGCAAGCATCTTCCGTTTCCAATGCGACTTTTAAAGCATCAATTTGTTCTTTGGTCACAAAAGGACGAGCCGCATCATGGATCATCACATAGTCTTGATTCACAAAATGAAGGCCGATCCCCGCACTTTCTTGTCGAGTCAGACCACCTTCGTGCAATTCCACGCGATCGATCTTACTGTATCGTTCTTTCATATAAGCTTCGTCTTCTTTGGCATACATCAAGACCACTTGTTTACATTCGCTATCTTGTAGAAAAATGCCTAGGCTTGAATCTAAGACGGTCTTATTTTTTTTCAAACGATGAAATACTTTATTGTAGGGCAGCTTCATTCGGGTTCCTTTACCCGCTGCCAATAAACATACACTATAGTCCATATTAAACATTATAACAAAATTCCTACGTTATGGATTCACTAAATATTTAATTTTATGAAAAGAGCAAACAAAAAGCGATGCTTGCCTTCATCGCTTCTTGCGTTTGTTTCATATATGTTTTTAGGAGAGAGAGAAATATATGAAGTTTTTTGTACTATTGAGCTTTTCCTTTGCTCAACTGTAATGTACTAAATAATTATCGTAAGATTTTCACTCAATCGTGTGAAAATATGTTTTTCTTATTGTTTGAGCATTCCTAAAGTATTCTGAAAAAAGGGATGGATAATCACAAATTTCTGGTCCCATTTTCTATCGTGGGTCGCACATCGAAACAGGCTATTGTTAAAAAAATTTGAGCAAACAAAAAGCGATGCTTGCCTTCATCGCTCATTGTTTTTTCATATACGTTATTAGGGAGAGAGAAATATATGAAGTTTTTTTACTATTATGAGCTTTTCTTTGCTCAACTGTAATGTACTAAATAATTAACGCGTAAATTTCACTTAATCATGTGAAAATTTGTGAGGTTTCAAAACATTGTGTCAAATTGTGTGAAAATGCAACTTTTATGCGACTTTCCTGTGCATTCTATCTCTTTTGCATATATAATGACAATATGAATGTACAAGAAATACTACAAGAATACAAACGTCAAAACCATATTACCAATGATGAAATTGCACAGGTCTTAGGGGTCACAAAGTCAACGGTATCGCGTTGGTGCAACGGCCAAACCAAACGAATCAATGCGGATACCTTAGAAAAACTATCTCAATTGATGCATCTCGATATCGATCAAATGAAGCGAATGTCTACTTTTTCCTTTGAAAAACCTTTGTTAGGGACTGTAAAAGCTGGGTATGGTTTATTAGCCGAAGAAAATTTAGAAGGCTATATTCCCGTTTCTGAATCGGATTATCGGAAAGGCGATTATTTTCTTCGTGTAACAGGAAATTCGATGATCGACGCTAAGATCCATGATGGCGACTTATTGTATGTGCAGGCCTGCAACGATGTACCAAGTGGCACCATTGCCATCGTATTGATTGGACAAGATGAAGTGTCGGTCAAACGTGTCATCAAGACCGATTCGGTCTTATTATTGGAAGCGGCCAATCCAGATGTAGAGACCAAAGTATTTACCAAACAAGAAGTGGATGAGTTGCCGGTACAAATTATTGGTAAAGTTATTTATGCTCAAACTGAAATAAATTGATTTTTTTCTCGATGAAATCGTATGAATCATTATTGGAATGAAAAATCAAGCCTTGAATTCCTATTTTTTCTAGGTATACTAAAGATGCTTGACAAGAAAATAGTTGAAAGTTCAACTATTTTGAAATAAAGGAGATTTAAAATATGAATGTTATTAAACGAAGTGGTGAAGAAGTATTATTCAATGTCCAGAAAATTTTCAATGCGATTTCCAAAGCAAACCAGGCGACTTTACATACGCCAATGACGGATGAAAACATCCAAGACATTGCCCAGAGTGTAACCGCAAAATGTAAGGCTTTAAAGCGTAGTGCCAATGTCGAAGAAATCCAAGATATGGTCGAAGCGGAATTGATGCAAAAACAATTCTTTTCGGTTGCTCACAACTACATTACCTATCGTTATGAGCGTGCTTTGGTTCGTAAAGCCAATTCAACCGATAAACAAATCATGAGTTTGTTGGAGCGTCAAAATGAAGAAGTGAAACAAGAAAATTCCAATAAGAATCCATTGGTCAACAGTGTACAGCGTGACTATATGGCTGGTGAAGTTTCCAAAGACATCACTAAGCGTTTCTTGTTGCCTCCAGAGATTTCCGAAGCCCATGAAAAAGGCATCATCCACTTTCATGATGCTGACTATTTTGCACAACACATGCATAATTGTTGTTTAGTCAATCTAGAAGACATGCTTCAAAATGGTACGGTCATTAGTGAAACAGGTATTGATAAACCTCATAGCTTTGCGACAGCTTGTAATATCGCGACCCAGATCATTGCGCAAGTGGCCAGTTCTCAATATGGTGGTCAATCCATCACTTTGTCTCACTTAGCCCCATTTGTGGATGTATCTCGTCAAAAAGCCCGTAAAGAGGTGCGTCAAGAATTTGAAGCCGCTGGTATTGAAATTTCGGATCAGAAGGTCAATGAAGTTGCAGAAATGCGTGTTCGTCGTGAAATTGAAAAAGGGGTACAAACTATCCAATACCAGGTCATCACTTTAATGACCACCAATGGTCAAGCGCCTTTTGTCACTGTATTCATGTATTTAAACGAAGTACCGGAAGGACAAACGCGTGATGATCTTGCTTTGATCATTGAAGAAATGTTGAAGCAACGTATTCAAGGGGTAAAAAATGAAAAGGGTGTATTCATTACTCCCGCTTTCCCTAAATTGATTTATTGCTTAGAGGACAACAACATTGAAGAAGATAGTCCATATTTCTATTTGACCAAATTAGCGGCGGAATGTACTGCCAAACGAATGGTTCCTGACTATATTTCGGAAAAGATCATGAAGGAATTAAAAGGCGGCGATGTTTATCCTTGCATGGGTTGTCGTTCTTTCTTGACACCAGATCCGGTTCATCATAAATATTATGGTCGTTTTAACCAAGGTGTCGTTACCATCAACTTGGTTGATGTCGCTTGTTCTTCAAAGAAAGATATGGATGCTTTCTGGAAGATCTTAGATGAACGTTTGGATCTTTGTTATGAGGCTTTGATGTATCGTCACAATCGTTTGAAAGGTACACCAAGTGATGTAGCCCCTATTTTATGGCAAAACGGTGCTTTGGCACGTTTAAAGAAGGGAGAAACCATCGATAAATTGTTGTATGACAATTATTCAACGATTTCTTTAGGCTATGCTGGTATTGCTGAAATGGTCTATTACATGTTAGGGGTTTCGCATACTTCGCCAGAAGGTGAAAAATTTGGTTTAAAAGTCATGCAGTATTTGAATGATTGGTGCAATAAAAAACGCGAAGAAACCAATATTTCTTTCAGTTTGTATGGAACGCCAATGGAATCTACAACATACAAGTTTGCGAAATGTCTACAAGATCGTTTCGGCATCATTCCTCATGTAACGGATAAAAACTACATCACAAACTCGTATCATGTCCATGTCACAGAACAAATCAATGCATTTGATAAATTGACTTTGGAATCTAAATTCCAAAAGTTGTCTCCAGGTGGAGCCATCAGCTATGTAGAAGTGCCAAATATGGAAAACAATATCGATGCAGTCTTAGCTGTCATGAAGCATATCTACAACAACATCATGTATGCCGAATTGAATACAAAGAGCGATTATTGCCAGGTATGTGGTTATACTGGTGAGATCCAGATCGTGGAAGATGAGAATCATAAATTGATCTGGAAGTGTCCAAATTGTGGCAATACGGATCAAGAAAAAATGAATGTGGCTCGTCGTACTTGTGGCTATATTGGCACACAGTTCTGGAATCAAGGACGTACGCAAGAAATCAAAGAGCGTGTATTGCATTTGTAGAATCTTAAAGCTATATGATTGATATCGTATAGCTTTTCTTTTATGGAATAATATTGTCATTTCATTTTGATATTTTTTTCATCACCGTTTGGCATTCTGCCAAATGGTGACTATCTAAATAAGCAATTTCTGGTCAAATATCTTATGAATGAAGGTGAAAAAAGTTTATTTTCGAAAAATTTCTGGTTAATAGAAATGAGCTAGAAACGATTGGACATTATATGAACAATTTTTATCTTTTAATACATGCAAGGAGGTCCAATGACACTTCAACAATTAAAATATCTAGTAACGGTTGCGGAATGTGGCAGTATTACTGCAGCCGCTGAAAAATTATATATTTCCCAACCGAGCTTAAGTACAGCCATTCATAGTCTAGAAAAAGAGATGGGTGTGACCGCTTTTATTCGTTCCAAAAAAGGAATTACGATCACGCATGAAGGGGAACAGCTCTTATCGTATG
This sequence comes from Absicoccus intestinalis, assembly GCF_033971885.1. Lineage (NCBI taxonomy): Bacteria > Bacillati > Bacillota > Erysipelotrichia > Erysipelotrichales > Erysipelotrichaceae > Absicoccus > Absicoccus intestinalis. Next base: position 7,576 of record NZ_JALBUS010000024.1, read on the forward strand.
CGCGAATGTTGTTGGAACAAGCGGACAATATGAAAGAGCATTTTGGTAAGGGAAAAAAGCGAACGCCTAAATTTTCGGTTTCTTGTCAACATTATTCCTTTGCGGTCAATGCCTATGTGGATTTGATTCGTCATTTCGATTCGGATCAATATAGTTTCATTTTACGAGAGACGCAAACTGGAGAAATCATCGATGATGTAGCCAGTGGTCGTAGTGAAATAGGAATCCTTTATTTATCTCCGGATAATGAAGATATCTTATCCAAAATGATCAAAAACAAAGATCTGACTTTTATCGAGCTTTTTGTTGCCGATCCTCATGTCTTTTTAAGTGCCGATCATCCACTCGCTTCTAAAGAAATCATCGAGATTGATGACCTATTCCCTTACCCTTATCTTGTCTATGAACAAGGCGAACAAAATTCCTTTTATTTTTCAGAGGAATTGATTCCAATGTTGGACTTTCCCAAGAATATCCAAGTGCGAGATCGAGCTACCTTATTTAATTTATTGATTGGCCTTCATGGATTTACTGTATGTAGTGGAGTCATTGATCAGAAATTGAATGGAGACAACATCATTGCTCGTCCTTTGCGTTTTGCTTCTAAAATGCGGATTGGATGCATCATTCGTAAACATACGATCTTGAGTCCTTATGCATTATTCTATCAAGAAGCTTTAAAGCGGCATTTATCCATAGTTTAAGTCTATGATATATGTTGTTTTTTCGTATTTATCATTAGAAAGATAGCTTGTTATAATACACCCATAAAACATATGAATTTTAGGAGGTATATATTTATGAGTTCCATTCATGCACCGTATCGATATGATTTTGTGGGTAGCTTTCTTCGTCCTCAACGGGTAAAAGACATCAAAGCAGCTTATCAACAAGGGCGTTGTACAAAAGAAAAATTAGATCAAGTCATCAATGAAGAAATCACTAAGTTAGTAACCAAACAAAAAGAACTGGGATATCACATTATCACAGATGGTGAATTTCGGAGAACCTATTGGCATTTGGATTTTATGTGGGGATTTGAAGGCGTCAAACATCAATTGACCGATGGTGGCGTTCCATTTGCTGGCGAATTAGCTGTGTTGGATGATACCTACCTGGTCGGCAAGATCCGGCCAAAACATCATCCATTTGTAGATTATTTCAAATTCCTACAACAATTTGAAGATGAAGATACTGTAGCTAAATATACGATTCCAGCTCCTGCTCAGTTCTTCCAACAAATGATCGTACCAATGAACATCGATCAAACCCGGAAGTTTTATCCAACCAATGAAACTTTGATCCACGATATCGGCTTAGCTTATCAAGATGTGATCCAACAATTCTATCAAGCTGGTTGTCGCAATTTACAATTGGATGATTGTACATGGGGCGCCATTGTAGGTGATGCCGCAAAACAACGCTATCAATCTCTTGGATTGGATCTGGAACAAGTCAAAGAAGAATTGTTGCAAGTGAATAATTTAGCGCTAGAAAATACACCGAAAGATATGACCATTACATCTCATATTTGTCGTGGAAATTATCATTCAACGTATTTTACGAGCGGTCCTTACGATGGTGTGGCAGACTATGTATTTGCGAAAGAAAATGTCAGTGCTTTGTATCTGGAATATGATGATGAAAGATCGGGCGGTTTTGAACCCTTAGCGAAAGTATCCCCAGATAAAAAAGTTGTTTTAGGTTTGATCACTACCAAAACACCGAAATTGGAAGAGAAGGCCAAGATCATTGCACGTATTCATGAAGCAGCCAAGTACATTCCTTTGGATCGTCTCTATTTAAGTCCTCAATGTGGTTTTGCTTCTTGTGAGATTGGGAATAAGATTACAGAAGATGAGCAATGGGCAAAACTCAAATTGGTCAAAGAAATTGCCCAAGAAGTTTGGAAATCATGAAAAAAATGCATCTTGCTTTCAACAAGGTGCATTCTTTATTTATTGGATAAGAATTTATTTCTTGCCTGAACCACTTGTTTGATATGATCCACTCCTGTTTGACAACAACCGCCAACAGCACTAGCACCTGCTTTCATCCAAATTTCTGCCCAATTTTCATAGGGAATAGGTTGGGTTGGGCCATGCCATGTTTTTGTCAGTGGATCATAGGTTTCGCCACTATTTGGATATACACCAATTGGTAAATCGGTATATTTCTTCCATTCTTGAATTAAGGATTCGACATATTTTGGATCTGTACAATTGATACCGACCATCGCTAAATGAGGCAAACCAGACAATGCTTTGGCACATTCTTCGATAGTTTGGCCTTCATGAGTATATTTGCCGTCTTTACAAGTGAAACTAATCCAATATGTGGCACCCAGTTCTTCTGCTAATTCAGCTTCAATCAAGGCTTCGGATAAAGAAGGCTGGGTCTCCATAATTAAAAGATCCGCTCCTGCTTGCCATAAAAGTTCCATACGCCGCTTATGAAAAGCAATCAGCGTATTTGTATCTATGCCATAATTCCCTCGATATTCCGATCCATCGGCTAAATAAGCACCATAAGGGCCAACAGCTCCTAAGCATAATGGATAAACCCGTCCACTTGCCTTCCCTTCCTCTTGCCACCATTGTTGTCGTGCTTCATGAAACAATGCCACGGACTTTGTAATCAAAGCTTCGGCTTCGGATTCACTATATCCTTTAGCCATTAAGCCAGGTATAGAAGCTTGATAGCTATCGGTAATACCACAATCGGCTCCTGCTTTAAAGTAATCCATATGCACTTGTTTGACCCATTCTGGCTTATTAACCAAAGCACTGGCTGTCCAAAGGCTTTGATTCAAATCATATCCTTTTAGCTCCAAGCCTGTAGCCATGGATCCATCAATGATCATGATCTTTTCTTGATTCAATACATCTTGTAAAGATTGTCTATTCATATTCACTTTCTTCCTTTCCAAATACAACGGGTTCTGGATTTAATCCTGCTTCTTTTTCAGGAATAAAACGGAACCAGAAATCATGGAATAGATCCATGATCACTTTTTGTTTTGAATAAATAAATATCAAAGTAATAATAATGTATATCGCCGATAAAATATCCGTCATGGCCCATAGAGAATCCGCTTTGATATTGTAAAATAAGACACAAGGCAACATATAATAAATCATATAGATCTTAGTTGCCAGTTTATTCTGTTCGGTATCGCCAAATGCATAATTTACAGATTTTTCGCAACTATAATACATACCAATGATCGTTGTCCATGCAAATACGGCAATCGCGATTGCCATAAACCAACCACCCGCTTGACCATAGGCCACTTTAAATGCCACAGTGGTCAATCGAGCACTTGATATATTGGGATAATCAATATATACATTCGTCAGTATCAACGATAAGGCTGTTACCGAACAAACCACGATCGTGTCTAAGAAAACTTCGCCCCATCCCCAGCTAGACTGTCGTACTGGATGATCCGTTTTTGCACTGGCATGGGCAATCATGCCATAGCCGGTTCCGGCATCATTGGAGTAAAGACCTCGTGCAACTCCATAGCGAATTGCATCACGCACTGTAGCTCCAGCAAAGCCACCAATTCCAGCCATGGGTGTAAATGCCGATTTAAAAATCAACAAGAAGGCTTGTGGAACAATGGTAATATGCATGATCAAGATTCCTAACCCACCTAAAATATATACCAGTGCCATAAATGGAACCACCTTTTCCATGACCGAGGATATTCGTTTCAGCCCACCAAAGATAGTCAAAAAGCAAGTCAAACCTAAAACGGAAACCGACAAAATCGGTGCTATTTGAAAACCTTCTTTGAGTGAACTCGTGACTGCTTCCGTTTGTACGCAACATGTCCAAGGTCCTAGGATAAAACAAGCAAATGCTAAAATAACAGCTCCGGTTTTCCAGCCCAAAGCATTGCGCATCACAAATGAACGATCACACATATATTCATCCATGGATTTATTGTATTTCACACGATATCGTTGGCCTAAAATAATTTCACAGGCTTTGGTCGACATGCCGAATAGCCCTGAGATCCACATCCAAAAGATAGCGCCTGGTCCACCAGAAACCAAAGCCGAAGCTACACCGCCAATATTACCAACACCAATCGTGTTGGCCATGGCCGTACAAGCCGCTGCAAATCCGGATACGCTCCCGGTTCCTTGGCCTGGTTGAAACATTTTGCCAAAGGTATTTTGAAAATGAAACTTGATTTTACGAAAGTTATAGCGGAAGCCAAAGCGAATGGATAAATAAATACCGGTTCCAATGAGAACGATGGTCATGGGTGTGCCCCATAGAATATTGGATATTTGTGTTAGTATTCGAAACATGAAAATATTTTCTCACATATCTTTTTTGCTTACAATGTTTTTTCAATTATCTTGTGCATAATATATCAAAGTAGATGTATTTTATCTTTGCATGTATCATATAATCAGAAAAGAAGGAATGACGTATGAATTATGGAAATATAAAAAAATATGATATTGCGAATGGCGAAGGTGTTCGTATTAGTTTATTTGTATCGGGTTGTACGAATCATTGTAAAAATTGTTTCCAACCCGAAACATGGGATTTTGCCTATGGAAAGCCCTACACCAAAGAAACTGAAGCGGAAATTCTTGATTTTTTGAAAAACGATTTCTGTAAAGGCTTGTCCCTTTTAGGTGGTGATCCCTTTGAATTTTCAAATCAAGAAGAATTGGTCCAACTTTGTAAGAAAGCCAAGGAACTTTATCCGAAGAAAGATATTTGGGCTTGGACCGGCTTTATTTTAGATCAAGATCTATTGGATGGAGGTCGTCGTCATGGTCCTATGACTGATGAATTGTTGTCTTATATTGATGTGCTGGTCGATGGTCCTTTCGTAGAAGAAAAAAAGAACATTCAGTTAGCTTTTCGTGGATCGGAAAATCAACGTGTCATTGATTTGAAGAAGAGCTTAGCACAAAATGAGATTGTCTTATATCTTGACTAAACGAGAAAATTGATATAAGGTGTATTTGTAACAAATCAATAACGTCTTTGGGGCAGGGTGAAATTCCCTACCGATGGTAAAGTCCATGACCCTCATATGAGGCTGAACTGGTGAAATTCCAGTACCGACGGTTAGAGTCCGGATGGGAAAAGACAGAAACAGATGTTTTTCATGGTGTGCCCCTTGTGGTACACCATTTTTTTGTTTCAAAGATGCAAGAAAGGGAGTAAAGAAATGGAAGTTAATAACCGAACAAAGAAAGTCACACGATGTGGCATGTTGATTGGAATTGCGATCATCTTGCAGTATATTGAAATTTCAATTCCAATCATGCCTAGTTTCATTAAATTGGATTTTTCTGATTTACCAGAATTGATTGGTGCTTTTGCCTATGGTCCATTCACTGGTGTATTGATTGCTTTGATCAAAAACATCATTCATATGGCAGTGAGTCAGTCTGGTTTTGTGGGTGAATTATCCAATTTCCTTTTAGGTGCTACGTTTGCAGCTGTAGCTGGCTATGTATTTCAAAAAAATCCAACCAAATCTGGTGTCTTCAAAGCAAGTGCATTGGGTGCTGTTGCCATGGCACTGATCAGTTGGCCCATCAATTATTGGATCATTTATCCATTATATTATAATGTATTAGGCTTTCCTGAAGTTGCCATCTTACAAATGTATCAATTATTGATCCCATCCATCAAAAGTATTGGCCAAGCTCTATTGATCTTCAATGTGCCATTCACTTTAATCAAAGGGATCCTTAATGGTGTGATCATGATTTTGATCTATAACCGTATTCAATTTATTTTTCATGAAAAATAGTATTCTCCAATGATTCAACTTCATTGTAAGCATGATGGAACTGCATCATTCCATCATGCTTTTTATTTTGACCATAGCTTGACCTAATGTATCAAATACACCATATAAGGACGTTTTCCATTCTGGATCTGGTTGTACAAGATCTGGAATCATGATGGTCGGAAAGCCACCACGAAGACCGGCTTTCACACCATTGATCGCATCTTCAAAGACCAGGCAATATTTGGGCTCTACCTGCAATCGATGGGCTGCTTCCCAAAAAACATCCGGTGATGGTTTTCCATGTGCGACTTCTTGTGTACTGACAATGACTGAAAAATATTCATCAATATCCACCAGTTTTAAGTTTCGTTCAATCAATGAACAAGGTGAACCCGAAGCAACTGCCATAGGAATCGAAATTGATTCAAAATAGGAAAGAATTTCTTTGACCCCAGGTTTTAACACTAAATCATTTGCTTCTCGATCGATCACCGCATTCATGACATCTTTCATAAATGCGATCCCATCAATAGAAAACCGTGAAAACATAATACTCGCAATATGATCAGGACTTGCCCCTGCAAAGGTATCTGTTAAAGATCTTGTCAATGAAATATCATATGCTTTTCCCGTATCTTCAAGTGCAGACTGATAAATTCGTTGTGTATCAATCAACAATCCATCTAAATCAAATATGGCAGCATGTATCCTATTCATGTTTTTTTCTCCATTCTCATAGCAAAATATACGCAAAGATAATAACCTCGCTCTCTTTCTAGTCACTCTCACTCATCCTAAAACTAGAGTGGACTTAAAATCATAGAAAATTAGTCAATACTGAACTGCCGATATCATTTTAATAACTGTCTTTACATCCATGTTATTTCGACATATAGTCTAACAAACAGTTCATTCATTTCATATAAATTCTTGATTTTCTACTCCATTCATACCTAAATGATTATTAATTCAACATAGGCTAGGCAATAATTTCATCGTAGAAACTATAGAATTTCAACAAACGCATAAAGGTTAGACGATGACGTACATATGGACTTAATTTCAATGTCAATGAGCGAAGACTTTCATCCAGGCCAATTTCAGGCAATGTTGTCAATCCATGCACATCTTTTAACCAACGAATTTCTTGTTCCGCACTTGGCAGATCTTCCAATATTTTTATGATATCAGCTTCATGGTCTTTCAATTGCTGACCAGTGATTCCTGCCATTACATTGTCTTCATTTTCTTTTAAGATTTCTGCTTGAAGAACAGGATTTTTGAAATATTCCTTAATGAAATCAACTTCCACATCCATACGTTCTTTTACTGTATAGTTGCCTTCTTTTAATTTCTCTAATGCTTTTTTATAGACAGCCGAAGTGATGCATAGACCAACACCAACCTTTTCTCCATGTAGATAATCAATTGGTTCATTGATAGCTGCTTCTTCCCATAAATGAGAGCAATGATGCTCACATCCAGAAGCAGGACGGGAATAGGTCATGATCTGCATGGCCAGGCCAGAAAGCAATAATCCGTACATTAAGTTTTCATATGCTGATAAATCCCCTGATCCAATACCATCCAGGTTATTGACCAGATCTTTCAAAATATCGTATTCCCAGTTTACAATTGGCCAGCTGATATATTCTCCCGTTACGGCTGAAGCAATCCGCCAATCACACAAAGCCGTATATTTGCCTAATAAGTCCCCTACTCCGCTTGCCGTTAATCGTTTGGGTGCATTCGCAAAGATTTCACTATCGGCTAATACAAAAATAGGACTGACCGCTGTGAATGTCTTTTTCATCCCTTTCCAAGTCATGGCTGCCATGGTAGATACAAAGCCGTCTACAGAAGCGGCCGTTGGAATGGATAAAAAATTGATTTTCTTATGATAAGCATGATACCGAGTGATATCATGGATCGTACCGGATCCGCACGCAATCATGAAATCAACATCTGGATATTGTTTTAAGCCTTCTTCGGCCAATCCAACTCCATGTTCATCGGCATGCAAGTTTGTTGGATCCAAAATAATCGTATGAACACTCGGTAAAAGTTGTTCAACTTTTTTACCAGCGGCTTCATATGTGTTTTTATCACAAATCATGACAATGTTCTTATACTGTGGATATTTTTCACTTAATACCTGTGGCAATTTATTGATTGCCCCTTTTTCAATGATCAAATCATCAACATAGATCTTTTGATCCTTTTCAGGATCACACAATCCTTTGATCTTATTTACATCAATCTGCATATTTACCCCTTTCTATTCACTCTACAAGTCTTTGTTTTGGTGTTTGTTTTATCGATTTTTTCTTTTTTTTCTTTTCTTCGTATACTGCTTTATCGAGTGCAATGTGATCTCGAATATATTCTCGAGTCTCATCCAAAGTAACATTTTTTATCCCCTCTTTTTTCAAAGGTATCATTTCACTTGGATAGCATAGGATCAATAAATCATCAGTTTCCTTTATCTCAACGATCGAATGCCATTTATAATCCATTCGGTGACCATCAATAGAATAATGAACTTTATCGGATAATGTGATGTCTATTTTATTATTGACTCTTCCATATTTTTTCTTATATCGATTGATTTGTCGTTTCGTCACCATATGTCGAGATGAAAATATCTCGCCAAAAGCCATCAGGGCTGCAATTCCAAGCCAAACGTAATTCATATGTGATCCAGGATTTGTCATAAAACCATATACACCCAGCAGGATTCCCATGATCATTACCCCAACAATTGGAATTTCATTTTGTCTATTGGCTGTATTGATATATTGTTTAATAATTTCTTCGCTATTTGTGTATTTACACGTGATCTTCTTGGTTGACATATGATTCCCCTTTTCATTAAAAAGTAAACATAAAGCCACAGAAGAATCTGTGGCTCTCAATGAATGGCTATTCTGATTCTTGACCTTGTTTGATATAAGTCGCAAGTTTTGCTGGAAGATCTTTTATATCTGTGTCATATAGGTCTTGCATTTTTTCGGTATTGGCGAACAATCCCATCAAATGTTGTAAAATTTCCATATGACTCGAATCTGTCAATGCTAGATTAAATACCATTTTCGCTGATATATCTTCTGTTTCATCATCCATGCGTCGAAAACAAACGGGCTTATCCAATTTCAACATACAAATAGCATTTTTTACTACTCCGGATGCTTCTGAATGTGGCATTGCTACGGGAACAACCGTTGGCAAGCCTGTAGGATATTCTTTTTCTCGATTGATACAATTTGACTCGAATTGATCAGTTACATATCCTTCTTCCTTTAATTTCTGGGCACAAAGGTGTATCGCTTCAAAATCTGTGTTTGCATGCCCTTCTATTGCAAAATATTTCATATCATCCATGTAATGCGCATCCTCCAAAATCATCTATTACATCATAAATAAACGGTGAATAATTTCTAGTAACACGTTCATCAAGTTATATCCGAAGAATGAATCGGTTACCATACCTTTAACTTTCAATCCTGTTGTTGATACCATCATTGTTGCTTCTGGTGCAAATACGTTTGTTGCCCAAGCAATGAAAGTGATCATGATGATACAAGAAATCAATGTACGAATGAAATTACCACGGTGTGCTAATGTTGGCATTACAACTGTGTAACATACAACAGACAAGATGCCAACAGGGAAGTAATTCATATTTGGAATGATAAATGCACATAAGATGGTATATGGAATCATGATAGCTGTAATAACGATACATGTTGGATCACCTAAACCTAAACATACATCCATACCAATCAACAATGTGTCATCTTCACCAACCCATTTCGACATAAATTCGTTGGCTGCACCGCCAATTGGTGTGATACCTTCCATCATTACGGCAACCATACGTGGAATCAATACCAATACAGAAGCAAAACCAATGGCCATTTTGAATACACCCGTAACGTCTTGATGAGTCATCAAAGCCAAAATAACACCAACAACAATACCGATGAACGAAGATTCACCAAAAACACCTAATTTTTGTGATAATTCATCCACGTTTACATTTACTTTATTTAATCCAGGAATTTTACTATATAATTTATCCAATGCTTCAAAAATTGGATACATTAATACAAATGATGCCGTCGAGCAAGTTGTACCTTCCAATCCATAATAATCTTGCCAAGCTGGAGCAACATGTTCACCAAATTTAATAGCTACAACTGCCATGATCAAGGTAATCAAGACACCAATCCAAACATTATTAAACATCGCATAAGCCAATGCACCTGGAATCAACATATGGATAAAGTTCCAAATATCCACATTCATTACTTTTGTCCATTTCATTCGAATCATAATGATGTTGATAATGAAGATAACGGGTACAACAAATGGTGCAAATGGCACGGACCAAGATGCCGCCCCAACAGCTGCCCATCCCATATCGGTAACAGTATATCCATGTCCTAATTTCGAGTAAAAATCAACAGCTGGTTGAATGGTCGTAAACAATAAATTAATGACCAGACCTAATCCATTAAATCCAATACCTACTAATAAACCTGCTTTTAATGCTTCACCAAACTTCATTCTGAATACTAAACCTAGAATCAAAATCATGATTGGCAAGATGGCTGTAGCGCCCATTCCTAATAATGTTTGGACGGCGTTCATTAAAATATCCATATTCTAAATCTCTCCTTAATTCTTTTCTTATTCTTGTTTTGCAAGTACTTCTTTACATGTTTGCACAATTTCTTTGGCTACTTTGTCTTTTCCAATTCCCGAAATCAAACCAAAAACTTTAATCAATGGTTTGTCAATATGTCCTCGGAAATTCGATGTGGTCATCACAATATCCATATTCTTAGCGGAAGATTGAATCGTTTGAACGGTTCCTTTATGTACATTTACTGGAATACCGTTTTCTTTACAAATCTTTTTCACAGCTTCTGCTGCAACAGAACTTGAAGCGATTCCACTTCCACACGCTACTAAAATTTCAACTGGTCTTTCTGCCATATTTCATTCCTCCTATACTATTCATTTGGTAATAGATCTTTATTCTTTTCTTCATTTGGAATCAATACAACCTTGATTGCTTCACCTGTTTTAGTTAATTGAATTCCTTCATTGATTTTGCTCAATGGTAAAATATGTGTGATAAATTTCTTAGCTTCAAATGCATCGGATAAAGCCAAATGGAATGATTGTTCCACTTGAATACTGTTTGCTCCAAAATGGCCATAGATCCATAAACCATTGTAGTGTGCGTAATTCGTGTCAATTTCAGCCAATTTACCTTTAGCGACACCTCCAAACCAAACAGTGATACCACCTTTACGTGTCATGTATAATGCCTGATTCTGCGTCACGGTAACTGGTGTTGCTGAAATGACCTTATCCGCGCCTTTTCCGTGAGTCCACTTTTTAATAGCTTCGACTGGATCTTCCTTCGAAGAATTGACATACAAATCCGCACCAAATCGTTTCGCTAATTCTAGTCTTTCTTCATTCAATTCCACCATCGCAATTTTTGTAGCACCTCTTAATCGTGCTAATTGAATATGGAAACATCCAATAGGACCGGCCCCAATCACAACGACAGTATCGCCATATCGAACATCAATATTATCCTGACATGCATAGACCGATGATAGCGGTTCGGCTAACGTAGCGGCTATGACATCTTGATCCGGTGCTAATTTAAATACGGAATCTCGCGATAATTGGGTACCGGTAACGACATAGTAATCCGCAAATCCACCTACACGTTCTGTGTATTTTCCTTGGTTTTCACACATTTCCGAATGTCCAGAACGACAGGCCTCACAATGTCCACAATGATCAGCTGGATAAACATAAATATTTTCACCTAATTCATATCCTTTGACTTGAGGACCTTTTTCAACAATTTCACCAACGATTTCATGTCCATATACGTGCGGATATTTACCTTGACGAGAATCGGTTGTCATATTACGAATATCAGATCCACACAAACCAACGGCCCGTACATTAATAATCAAACCATCCTCAGGACAAACTGGTGTTTCTATCTCTTCCACACGAATATCATTAGGACCATACATTACTGCTGCTTTCATCTTACATACCTCCTTTCCTATCGCTTTGCTTTCTTTATGGCTTCCAGATCTTCATCGGAAAGATTGGAAACGCCCATTGTCTTAGCCAAATTATAAATTTTTAATACTTCTTCTGTTGCTTCAACAACAGCACATGCATGCTCTAATGTTTTTGCCACACATACCAAACCATGATTCGCTAGCAATACAATGTCATGTCCTTGAATCGCTTCGGATAGACCATTTGTGATATCCAAGCTACCCGGTAATCCATAAGGAATGCATGGAATTCCATCATGTAAGATGGCGAATGTGGTTGAGCAACGAATGTCAATGCTCTTGTTGCAATACGCATAGGCTGTCATGTAAGGTGCATGCACATGTACAACGGCATTGCAATCTGGCCTTGCAGCTAATGCCACTTTATGCAACAAATATTCACTCGAACGTCTTTTCTTTCCATCTACTTGATCATCGCCTTTCATAACGGCGATATCTTCAGGCTTCAAAAACTCTTTTCTGGTAGATGTTGGAGTAACATATAATAAATCGTTTTCACGATCATAAATGGAAATATTGCCTTCCAGAGAATTTACAAGCCCTTTCTGATCAAGAATTTTAGAATAAAGTACAACTTGTTCCTTTATTTCTTCTGAATTCATTCATTGATTCCTCCTTTTTTTATTTATCGTTTTTGAATACGCTTTCAATTTAAACGATATTCAACATTATGAAAAGAAGTAGAAATTTCTCAACGAGAAATTTTTTGTACTTTTTATTTCAAATAAAGGAAGTGGGATTGATATCGTTTAATAAAATAAACAAAAAGAATAAAAAAAGTGCATGCTAACTACATACACGGACGTTTTATTATGTAAAAATATATATATTAGAAATCCAATGATTTGTCATTATACATCATTTCCAACATACGAATGTACAATTTTTTTCTTATTTGGGAAAATAAATCATCTTTTTAAAATTAAATCCATTGTTAATATAAAAACTAGATAAAAAGGCAGGTATGAAATATGAAGAGGCGAACTATCGATTTAATTAATGATTTATCAAAGCCAACCAATTATTCCTTACAAAATTTAGCCACTTCCTATCATGTGACTGTACGAACCATTCGGAATGAGATCAAAACCATCAATGAATTCCTTTCTAATTATGGTTTCAACAATATAACCATCGAAAAAAATGGATGGATTCAAGTCAACCGTGATTTTTCTTCATGCCGAAAATTTCTTCAAATTGATGACCTATATGAATATAAATTAAGTCCAAAAGAACGTATCATTGCTGTTTCCTGTATTCTGCTCATGAAGCAAGATTATACAACTTTATCGGAACTTGCTAATCAATTGTATGTTTCAAGAACCACGATCATCAATGACTTACCCGCTATCAAAAAATATTTAAGTCAAGTGCAAATTCAACTTTATCCTCATCAAAATAAAGGGCTATGCATCGATAATGATGAGATTACTTGTCGAGAAGCACTCATGCGTATCTTGGTATTGGACAATGATCCGAACGATCTCTTTATCACTTATTTATTAGAACATGTTATTTTTTTAAACGATGTCGATCGTAATATGATTCATAACATCATTACCGAAATTGAAAGCGAATATCATATTCAATTTACTAAAGACTCATCCAAACTACTTAGTTTTTATCTAGAACTCATGATGGAACGGAATCAACGTGGATTCTATATCAATAAACACATCCCTTCATTTGGCGATGAATATCATTTTGCGCAGGATATACTACGTTATATTTGCCAATATAGTGTTATTGAACCCAATGAAAAAGAAATTAACGCATTGGGTTATATTATAAAAAATATGTTGCATTATACATTGTTGGTATCCAATGATCGAGAAACCATTGCGATTCAAGTGTTAACTCGAAAATTGATTGAATATGTATCCAATGATTTACGAATTGATTTGACTCGAGACTATCAACTGTATGAAAATCTGTCCAATCATTTGAATTCTATCTATCATGAATCCATAACGGAAACAGCCGAAAATCCGGTTCTCCAGGATATTCGTTCCACCCAAAAAACGGTCATCAAAGCGGTCAACAAAAACATTGGTATCGTACGAGAATTCTTTCAACGACCACTAAGTGAAATTGATATTATGTATATCGTGATTCATTTTTGTGCAGCAATCGAACGATATAAAACTACCAAAATCAACTACAATGTAATCTTGGTTTGTAATGCTGGTATTGGTACTTCCCAATTGATCCAAGCAAAACTTGTTAACTATTTTCATGTAAATGTTGTCGGTATCATTTCGAGTTATGAAATAGATAGCTTACACGAAAATAGTGCCGATTTGTTGATTTCGGTCATCCCCGTTTATGATGCCCCCATTGAATTCATCAATATCACACCACATTTGACCGAAGATGATTATATTTTGATTGGTAATAAGATCACCGAATTGCGTTTACATAATCATATGCCTGTCAATTCACATACTTCTGAAGTTTCAGAAATTGGCATCATGGATACAATTCGTCCAATCTTGATCAATGATGTGCCAGAAAAGGCCGATGCCCTTTATGAAAATGTGAAAAAAGCCATACATCGATATTTTAATCGGATTCAACCTGCAAATGAAATCGATAATACATCACCCTTTCTCCATCACTTATTAACACCTGAATTTATTGTTTTCGATGTGGAATGCAAAGACTGGAAAGAAGCCATAAGAAAATCTGCACAACCTCTTTTAAAATTTGGATATATCGAAAATCGATATGTTGCCAGTATGATCCACGGAGTTGAAGAATATGGACCTTATATTGAAATTGCACCAGGCTTGGCAATTCCTCATGCAGGATTAAATGATGGAAGTTACAAAACAGGAATGAGCATGCTCCGTTTATCTACACCTATTCCTTTTGGTGTGGAAGAACTCGATCCTGTACAATATGTCGTAACATTATCGTCCATTAACCAAAAAAATCATTTGCGTGCTCTTTTTCATTTATTGAGTTTATGGCAAAATGAAAACTTCTTAAAAGAATTGAATGCGACCGATTCTACAACAGAAGCCAATAAGATTATCGAAAAATTTGAATATACATTGAGCGATTACTAAAATATCCTCTATACTATGAATAGAATATCGAGGTAAAAAATGAATAGGATACAATTTGTGATCACGGATCTAGATAACACACTACTCAATAATGAAAAGAAAGTATCGTTGTTGAATCATCAAGCCATTGAAGATTTGAAACAAAGTGGCATTTACTTTGGATTGGCTTCTGGCCGTGATTATCAATCGGTTTTTACATTATCGAAAGATTGGGGCATCGATGCTTTTCTTGATATCATCATTGGTGGAAATGGGCTTCAAATTTTTCAACCTCAAAAGAATCAACTCATTTGTCAAAATAAAATTTCCAATACAATCGCTTTAAAGATCTATAAGACCTTCAAAGATTCGGGCGGATATTATTTTGCACGAAATGGAGCCAACCGTTTTCAAGAATCAACAGACACTGATTTACATGCCGATGCTATAAAATATCAAGAACCAGAAAATATTGTTGATCTACAAAGTTATCTATCCACTCATGATGTCGATAAAGTATCTATTTTCTGTCAACCCAATCAAATGAATCACATGAAAGAAATTGCCAAATCATTGCATGGATTGCCAATTTCTATGATGCAATCATCGAGTCATTTATTAGAATTCATGGACAAAGACACAAATAAAGGATCCGCTCTTCACATTGCCTGTAACCAATTGGGCATTTCCATAGAAAATACCATGGCATTTGGTGATACGACCAATGATTATTCCTTGATCAAAGCAGCCGGCATTGGTGTATGTATGAAAAATGGAACCAAGGATGTCAAACTAGTAGCTGATCATATTACCCAATATACAAATAATGAGGATGGATTTTATCATTTCATTCAAAAACATATACTAAGCAGATAAAAAGTGAAGGCGGCCAAACCTTCACTTCTATTTCTAATCGTCGAATCCTCCATAAAGCACGGATGAGTATACATGTAGGTCGTAAATCCAGCTGGATATTCATACAAAATGCTTTCCATCCTACATCCCATCATTTCTAGCCAAACACATTATTATCCTTTATTTAAACTTCCAAGAGATAATTTGCCACTTCCTCATCGGTGATCAATACATTGATCCATTTTCCCTTTAATACCGATAAGATGGCTTCTTTCTTTTCTAGCCCACCGGCAGCACCAACACGAACCGGAATTTTACGAAAAGCTTCCAGATCCAATGCCATCAATTGATCATGATAGGCCATTTGGACAAGGTCTCCATTTTCATCAATGATTTGTCCAACCAACTCGCCAACACCTTTTTTGGTCGATAATTCATGACGCATTTCTTGATCCAACATTGGATCTCCCATCGCATTGGAATCGGGCTCTACCGTACCAATACCAGTAATCCCTAAATCGGCATTTTCGGCCATATCTAATATTTCACGTATACTTTTTTCCCGAATCAGTGTCTGTTTCACTTCAGATGCACTCACCATCAATGGCGCCAACAATTGATAACCATCACAATTTAAGATATTTGCCAAACGTTCAATCAAATAGTTCGAATAGGAAAAGCGATATTCAAAATCATCGGATGGATTATAATTGGTCGATCCCATGAGTGGTAATAATTTTACATTTTGATATTTTTGAAACTTTAATCGCATATCTTTTTCCAGAAATGCCACCGATTGTTGGAGTGTTTTCCCTCGACTTAAGGCGATGGACATATCGTTATGAAGTGTGCGAAGCAAAAAATCCGAAACATAATAAGCAATTTCTTCACCCATATTGTTAGAACTTTTTTCGTCTTTATATACAATGATAGCTTCCTGGAGTTGAAACTTTTTTTCTAAAGCTTCTTCTTTACTGATCAAAAGACCTTGTGGTCGATTGATCACCACTTGTACATATCCTTCTTTTTTTGCTTTTTCCAAAGCACGGAAAACCGTCGTACGGGAAACATTCAGTTTCTTGCCAATTTGTAGCTGAGACATGCCCTTTCGGTAATACATCTCAACAACTTTGTAAATAAATCGATCATCGCGCATATTCTTCTCCTCTATTCTTTGTGTTTAATAGGATATCATTCATTAAATTGTCACAAAGCAAAGAATGGCATGAATTATTCATTGATCATCAAATACAATGCTAATGCGATAATTTCCATCTACTGCAGCTTGATATGCTTTTTGCATATCTTGCAAAGGATATCGAGCTTCAATTAATTCCGATACATCGATCATGCCCATGCTTAAGGCTTTGGACGCATCTTCAAAATCATCATTGGTACCTCCATAAGTGCCGACAATTTCCATTTCTTTATAGTGAATATCATTGGCTGGTATATTTAATTCAGGTCCGGGATGTCCAGCTGCAAAGACCAAGAAGCGTCCATGCCTTTCCTTTAACATTTGTATACCTTGCTCATAGGCTTTGGTATTCGCAACTGCAGCAATCACTGCATCGGCACCTTCTCCATTGGTGATTTCTTTGATTCGTTGTACCGGATCTTCGGCTTTGGAATCAATCACTATAAAGCCCATTTTTCGAGCTGTTGCAATTTTTTCATCCAACAATTCCGAAACGATCACACGCGCACCATAAGAACGAGCGGCCAATGCATTCAATAACCCCATTGGACCAGCACCAATAACAACCACCGTTTCAAAGGGTCTCACATGTAATTTTTTCATACCGTTCAATACTGTAGCCAATGGCTCTGTAAAAGCAGCTTCTGATGGATCCAAGCTTGAATTCAACTTATATAAACTATCTACCGATTTTACGGTATAATCCGCAAACCCAAACTCACCAAACTTATAGCCATCTTCGCTTTCGGATCGGAAACTGGTGCAACCGGAAACATTGCCATGGCGACATTCTAAACAATGACCGCAACCTTGATAACCCAGAGCCACTAAGTCACCAATCTGAAAATCATTTACTTTAGCACCCCGAGCGATGATCACTCCACAGCCTTCATGCCCACCAGCCATTGGATAGCCTTGCTGTTCTCTAAGTCCCATAAATTGTTGATAATCGACCGTACAAATGTTACAAGCCTTCATTTTGATCAATACATCATAGTCTTTCAAGGCAGGAATCGGTCGTTTTCGAATTTCACATTGACCTTTTTTTACTAGACAAGAAAAGGTCATAGTTTCTGGTAATTGACTCACTTTTCGTCTCCTGTTATTTATGCTCACTAATATGTGCATTTGTTCTTTATTTACTTTTATTATAGAAAATCAACAAGAATTGTCAATTCAAAATTATCTTTATTTCATATATATGGAATTTTGACTATTATGTGCGAAAAAAAAAGAGACTGATTTCTCAGTCTCACAAAGCTCTTCGATAGATTTCAATCACGTCGTCAGTACTCAGATCCACAAAGCTACCTTCACATGCTGCTTTTTCTGCCATCGCTTGGAAATTCTTCTCATCAGTGATGCCTACTTCACGTAAGGTTCTTGGGCATCCTAATTCGTCAAATAAGAAATGCTTTGTTTTTTCAATGGCTTCTTTGGCAATAGTTCGTTTATCTTTCTTTGCGTCAATGTTCCAAACATTGATTCCATACGTGGCAAAGGCATCCACTTTCTGATCAAGGATGTATTCCATCCAAACCGGCGTCAAGATGGCAAGTCCCTCACCGTGAGTCACATCATAGACAGCACTCAATTGATGTTCCATACCATGAACACACCACTTCACTTCTGCACCTTTTTTCAAGAGACCGTTAATGGCATTGCTGGAACACCACATCAAATTGGCACGGGCATCATAATTGGTTGGATCTTGGATGGCAATTGGGCCATAATGAATCAGTGTTTTCAGTAGGCCTTCCGCAAAGCGTTTTTGCAGATACGCCCCTTCCACATTGGTAAAATAGTTTTCAAACGTATGCGACATGATATCGGCTGTACCGGCTGCTGTTTGTCGTTTTGGCAATGTGTAGGTATAGGTTGGATCCAAGATCGACATCGTTGGAAAGATATGATCCGAATGTAAACCTTTTTTGATTTGTAGATCCATATCGGAAATAACACCGACATTATCCATTTCGGATCCCGTAGCGGCCATGGTCAAAACTACATAAATAGGCAAAGCCCCATGAACTTTTTCATTATCCATGACAAGATCCCAGGCATCGCCCTCGTAGACAGCTCCTGCTGCAATAACTTTGGCACAATCAATGGATGAACCACCGCCAATCGCCAATACCGCTTCGATTTGATTGTCCCGACAAATTTGTATCCCTTTGCGAACGGTTTCAATGCGTGGATTGGGTTCTACACCAGATAATTCAAAGACTTCATGATCGGATAATTCTTTTAAGGCTGCATCATAAATGCCATTACGTTTGATGGATCCACCACCATACACCAACAAGATCTTTTTTTGCGTAATTTCACTTAAATGTGAAATCATTCCTTTCCCAAAATGGATACGCGTAGGAATGTAATAAGTAAAATTATTCATAGGTTTTACATCTCCTGTTTTCTTTGTATCCATTATACCATGAGATTTTCGACATGCAGACACGACAATTTCATAGGCATGTTTAGCTTGTTTGCCACCCAATACCACACAAAACAAATCTCCCAGGGCATTCGTAAAAGAAATTGTAAAGTAGTATTTGGATGGATTGGGACAAGATCGCAAACGTACAGCTAATGTACTCAATAAAGACAAGCGTTCTTTCGGCAATCGATGAACAATTTGAACTTCATTTTCATAACGCAACGTGCGAATGTTTTTATAATCAATTTGTGAAGTTCTTTGAAAGGTTGATAGTAGTAAGCGATCATTCCGAATATCCAATTCGGCCCAGCCTTCTTCTGGCATTTGTGGATGACCACCCAAATAATTGACCTTTACATTTTCAATGGTCTGACTTGTTTCTTTTTGATCCGCCAAATATTGGAATAAAGCATCCGCTTCTTGCTCCTGTCCTTTGGGAATTTTGATCTTAAATTGATTTTTGCGCGTTTGCAGATACATCACATTTTTCTCGCGCCGTATATCCATGATATCGCTTTTCTTAAAGTCTTCACTCAGAAACATTTGTTTGATGGATATTCGATCATGATACACCTGAATCGAAGTTGATTTGAAACGAAATGTTTTATCCATATTGCATCCACTTTCTAATTATAAATAGTTGATATCTACTTTTGCATCCGACATGAACAAGACATCCACATCTTCTTTGTCGGCTCCATGGTACATCTTTGTTCCTGCTTTGAACCAAACAAAATCGCCAGGACCAAAATCACCTACATTGGTAACTAATTTTCCTTTTAATACATAGAAACCGTGATTACATGTATGCGTATGCCAAGGAATCATACAACCGGCAGGATAAATGATTCGTTTGATCGTGGCACCCGTTTCTTCATCTTCCACAAAGAATTTTTGATACAATGTCTTTTTTGTTTTGGAGTTCGCATGTGGATACTCTTTCATATCATAACTATCTTTGGGTAAGATAATGGCACTGTTTGAATCGTCCGAATCATGACTATATGGCTCATCATAATAGACCATATCCAATGGTTTATTGGTCATGTATAAAACATCAACTTCCTCATCGGTTGCGCCATGATACATCTTGTACCCTTCTTTAAACCAAACAAAATCACCAGGACCAAAATCACCTACATTGGTATGCATCGTTCCTTTTAATACAAAGTCACCATGTGCACAATGATGTTCATGATTGGTGATCATGTTACCTTCGGGATAGATCATTCGTTTTACCAACATACGATCGGGAACTTGAATAAATTCACGTTGATACATTAATTTTTTATTATGTGAATTGATATGATCAAAATCCTTCATATCATATTCATTATTTCGAATGATTAATGCATCTTCCATATTATTCTTCATCCATATTCACAAAACAACGCATGGCTGTTTCTACATCTTTTTCCATGGCAATGCGTCCTACTTTGGCTGCATCACTGAACATCTTATATGGGCCTTGTTGCGATACGGCATCACCGCCTGCT
>NZ_JALBUS010000025.1:0-21915 GCF_033971885.1 Absicoccus intestinalis
TGAATATATACAAAACCAACTTGTCGAAGACAAGTTGGCAGATGAATTGAATTTAAAAGAATATATTGACCCGTTTACGGGTGAACGGGTCAAAGCAAGCGATTTACCACGCCTCTTTTAGAGGCAGTATGTAACGGGGTTGCGACTGGCGAGGTTTCAATGGTCGAAGGACCTGCGCAACAACAGGCCCTTATAGGGCATTCAATACCACTAATTTTTATTAGTGGTTTTTATTTTGAATCATGTTTTAAAATATAGTCATGATATGCCTTAGCAGCGGCTTTGGCGATCTTATTGATATTTTTTGTTTTCTGCAAAGCCTTCGCCTGATCAAGATTCGATCCATAGCCCACTTCATAAAGCATGGACGGTCGATTTTTCTGTTCTGTGATCACATATAATGGATAGGTAGATACATCTTGTATCGAATAATCATAATTCCAACCAGCTTTTTTTAAGTTCGTATGAATTTTTTTAGCAATGGCCGTACTTACCGCATCGTTTCCACGAACATAAAAACTATAGGAATTTAAAGAACTATCATCTATATTGGAATCTACATGAAAAGAAATAAAGTAATCGGCATTTGCTTTATCGGCAATTTTTACCCGGTCTTTTAGATCTTCTACTTCATCTTCTGGCCAAGAAATCGTATCACTTGTTCTTGTATATACAATTTTGATGTTTGGATTCATTTGTTTTAAATATTTTCCAAACGTTTTCGCATACTTCAACGTAACATCTTTTTCACTCGTTCCATCGGCCATGATATTTCCACCATCATAGCCACCATGACCTGGATCGACACAAACGGTTACGGCTGGATAGTTGCTGGTATCCGTTGTGGTCGTTGTTTTTTTGGTGGTTGTTGGGGCAGGCGTCAGCAAATGGACAACCAAGGAAACAATTGCCCAAAGAATGAGTACCGATCCACCCAGCACGATCAATCGATTGCGAATACGACGTCGGCGTAACGATTTCTTTCGTTTCGCATACCGAATTTGTTGTTGACGAGTTGTTGGTTTATGCGTAACTCTTTTTACTTTTTTATTTGGAGCATTCGACATAGGCTAATCATATCAAAAAAGTATTAAGATTGAAACAGGGCAGTTCCAATTCGTACTTGGTTGGATCCATGGGCAAGGGCCAATCGCCAATCATGTGACATTCCCATTGATAATGTATCCATTTGTGGATACTTCGCTTTTGCTTGATCATATAGGGCTTTCATCTCATCAAATTCTTTGGCATTGAGCGCTTCATCATCGGTATGAGTGGCAATACACATTAACCCTTTTACACAAATATGATCAAAAGATTCCAATTCTTTTAAGAAATCCATCGCTCCCTCAATGGGATATCCAGTTTTATTTTCATCCGTTTTGGTGACTTTTAATTCCACCAAAACATCTTGTACGATTCCTAATTTTGTAGCTTGTTTATTGATTTCTTTGGCTAATTTTAACGAATCCACACTCTCGATCATATCCACTTTACCGACGACATATTTCACTTTATTCGTTTGCAGATGACCAATGATATGCCAATGATAGTTTGGATCGTATTTTGTCAAAAATTCTTGAACACGATTTTCACCAAAAGTAGAAAGACCAAGCGCATGCAATTGATCCACTTCGGCTTTTGTATGCTTCTTTGTGACAGCAACGACACGAATATTTTTATCTAATAATTCTTTAATGAGTGATTCATTCATAGGGCACCTCCATCGATAAAAAGTATAGTCCATTTTAAGTCTCAGAACAAATTTATGATATAGTTAGAACTATGAAAACATGTTTATTGATCATTGACCAACAAAGAGGAAATCGCGAATTAGATTTATTATATGATGATATTCAAGCCAATCAGACCATTCAATCCGCAATGGATCTTGCCCAGACCCAATGGTTTGACCAAGTGTATGCTTGTGGTTTTATCAATCCAAGCCAAAGCGTTTGGCAAGAAAAAATGCATTGGTATGGTTTATCAAAAGAAGCCTCTTATTTGATCGATCCACAAATTCAACAAATAGCGGATCAAGAATTCTATCATTCCTCTTATTTTCCTATCACAAAAGAATTATCACAATTTTTAGAATGGAAAAATATAGAACGAGTATTGGTTTGTGGCATGGAAACCGATTGTTGTGTTTTATTTGGAGCCTGCCAATTATTTGAAATGGGCTATGATATAGCTGTAGCAGGCTATGCCTGTGCATCTTCTACCGGTCTAAAAAGTCATCAAGCAGGACTTACATCGATTTCTCATCGTTTGCCAAAAGATGCTTTATTGATGAATCAAAATGAGGTTGAACAATGGATCAAGAAAGAAAAGAAATAATTTATGCGCTGTGTATAGCTGGATGCATGGCCCTTTTTTATATTTCCGGTATTCCCTTTAAAACTATGAAAATGCCTATGTTAGATCTGAAACCAGATACGATAGGTTTATGCGTACAAGCTCTTGTCGTGTGGATCATAGGCCTTGGATCGACCCATTTCCTATGTCCTCATTTTTCTTTATACAAACATACGCATCATGCATATTATGGGATCTCCATATTATGTTTGTTTTTGATTCCCTTTCTTTCAATCTATGTGGGACTCTATCCACTCCAAGGACATCCATCCGGTATGAAAATAGCGATGGAAGGACTGTTTTACTATGTTTGTGTTGGTTTGATCGAAGAATTTTTTTGTCGTGGCTTGATCCTTCAATCGATACAAAAAGGCACAAATAATGATGGGTTTGCGATTGGATCTTCAGCTTTGATTTATGGTCTTCTTCATATACCGGGTATGATTGGACAAGCACCCATCGTGATCCTGATGCGAACCATCTGGAGTATGGGATTGGGTTTATATTTTGGATCTATCTATGTAAAGACACGATCATTGGGATATGTATCCTTGATTCATATGATTGCGGATTGGGCAGCGATTCCCTTTGTCTTTTCCGAATTATCCTATTATCCCGGACAAAGTGCAGCCATTATCTTTTTAACCTATATTGCACTAGGATGTTATGGCCTTGTAGTCGTATCCTCATAATATATATATATAATAAGAATATGAAAAAACATATAAAATCATATGAACGATCCATCGAAGAATTATCTTTGATGATGTTGTATCTCACCAGATGGCACAAGAACCAGGATATTTTTACATATAGTTGGGCCAATACGAATTATGCCACATTGGAAACCCTAGAGAAAAAAGGATGGATCTGTCATTGGAAAAAAAGTAAATATGTTCGAATCACAAAGGCAGGAAAGGAAAAAGCCCAATCTTTATTAGAAGAATATGCATTATCCGATCAAGAGCCTTTTGAATCCTATCGATTCCGTCATGCTACGATACCAGATGCACAACAGATCGCACAATTGGAAGCTATGTGTTTTCCACCCGAACAAGCTTGTTCCCTCGAATCGATCCAAGCCAAACTAAATGTAGCAAGTGATTATTTTATTGTTGCTGAAAAAAAAGAAACACATCAAATCGTTGGATATATTGGTGGCATGGCAACAAACGCAACAAAGTTTTCCGATGCATTTTTTATCCATGCCCATCATGATCCAAAAGGAAAAAATATCATGTTGATTGGCTTGGCGGTTCTCCCTGCCCATCGCCATCAGCGGATCGCCTATGAACTCATGATGGAAATGTTGTCACAAATGGCAGAAAAAGGAAGGTATACCGTCTATCTAACTTGTTTGGAAAATAAAGTGAAGTTTTATAAAAAGATGGGATTTTCCGATTTGGGCCTATCCGCTTCTTGTTGGGGTGATACCCAATGGCATGAAATGCGTCTGGTATTCAAGAAAAGGGAGGATTGAAAATGATATGATCCTTTTATTTGGTGTCTCTAATGTAGGGAAAACAACAACGGGAGAAATATTAGCTGAGTGACTTGGCTATACATTTTATGATCTTGATGAGGAAATCAAAGCGGAATTGCATATGACGCTGGAAGAGTTTGTGCATACAGAAAATCTTAGATGGCGAGATCATCAACGTGGTAATATACTTTCGATCGAGCTGTATGATACACCTGAAAATATCTCTTCCCAGTTGGTATTCAGTGATGAAAATGACAATATTTATAAAGATGACGAGTATAAAAATGCGCACCGAGAGCATTATCTGAAAGATATACAAGAAGATTTGTACTGGTATGGCCAAATTTATGATGAAATGGGTATCCATGATTATATAATCGTAGATAATAAGCCACAGAAAGAAGTAGCGGAACAAATCATTTCTCAATTTAATTTACTCGTTCATGATTGAAATTGAGTGTTTCATACGCTGCAAGTGAAGATAAAAAAGAAGGTTGACATCTTAGTTAGTCTATGATAACTTATAGACAGTTAGATAAAACTAACAAGGAGGTTACCCGATGAAGTATGTTTATGCATCACGTACAGGTAATGTCGAAAGTCTGATTCAAAAGTTAGGATTGGATGCACAACGCATCGATTCAGGATCTGAAACTTGCGATGACGATTATGTATTATTTACATATACAGACGGCTATGGCGATATCCCAATGGAAGTGGATTCCTTCTTGATGGCAAATTCCAATCATTTAACTGGAGTTGTTGTCTCTGGATCCCGTGATTATGGCGATGCCTATTGCCAAGCCGGCGACAAGATTGCCGATATGTACGATGTTCCAGTTCTTTATAAAGTAGAGAATGATGGAACTGATGAAGATGTAACAGCCTTAAAAGCGGCGTTAGATCTTTGATCATTATAGTCACAGAATAGTCCATAAAATTTCCTCTCACTCGATGATTGCACCAAATCATCGAACCTTAATCTTCTGTGGACAAATCGAAAAGGCCAAGGAATTTCACCCATCCTTGGTCTTTTCTGTTATAATGGGCAATATGAAAAAAGGCGTATTTATCACATTTGAAGGCAATGATGGCGCAGGCAAGACAACGGTTTGTCAAGCCGTTTATCAAAAGCTACAAAAACAAGGATATGATGTTTTATATACACGCGAACCAGGCGGTTCACAAATTGCAGAAAAGATACGTGATATCTTATTGGACACCAAAAATGGTGCTATGGATCCGCGTACCGAAGCTTTGTTGTATGCAGCAAGTCGCCGACAACATCTAGTTGAAAAAGTATTACCGGCATTAAAAAATAAACAAATTGTTTTATGTGATCGTTTTATCGATTCCAGTTTGGCTTATCAAGGCTATGCACGAAAGATTGGAATGACATCCATTTGGTCCATCAATCAATTTGCGATTGATGGTCATATGCCCGATCGTACGATTTTCTTATCGGTTTCAACAAAAACGGGACAAAAACGTATGGATATGCGTGGTGAAAAAAATCGTTTGGATCTAGAAGCCAATGATTTTCATCAAGCCGTTCGGCAAGGCTATGAGATATTGTGTGAACAATATAAAGATCGCATTGTTGTGATTGATGCCGAACCCGAACTTTCGATCGTCATTGATCAAACCATGAAATCTGTCCTAGAGGTTGTCCATGCCAATGAATAAAGAACAATTGAAAAAAAATCAACCCATTGTATATCGTACCTTATCCAATGCGTTACAAAAAAATCGTTTGGCTCATGCGTACTTATTTTCAGGGCCAAAAGGGTCTCCGAAAAAAGAAGTCGCTTTATTATTGGCACAAAGTATTGCTTGTACCCATCGGGATGCAGATGGATTTGCCTGCCAAACTTGTGATTGTTGTCGACGCATTGCGAATGAAGAATCCATTGATTTTTTTTGGAAACACGGAATTGATCATAAAAAAGTAGTAAAGGATCCGTTTTCAAAACAAGCCAAAACAATCATTTCCAGTCGTATCAAAAAAACCGATATTGTAGAACTCCAATCTTTTTTTGAAGCAACCAGTGCAGAAAAAGATAACAGTCGCGTTTATATATTAGAAGATTATGATCAAGCAACGCCAGAAGCTTCCAATAGTTTATTGAAGTTTCTAGAAGAACCCCAACCAGGAATTTATGGTATTCTAGTAGCAGACGAGGTAAATAATGTTTTACCAACGATTCAATCTCGTTGTCAATCTATCGTGTTTCGTCCGCCATCGATCGATGATCTATATGACGCATTAAAAGAGGAAATTGACGATGAAAAAGCGAATATGTTAGCGCATAGTGGCTATATGTATGAGCAAGCTATCGAAATCGCGAACGATTCACAATTTGAAATCATCGAACAAGCCGCAAAGAATTATCGAGAACATTGGCAAAGTTGGCAAGCCATTGTGGATATGCAAACGCAAATTTTTGTTCCCAAAAGTCCATTGTGTGATAAGACCTGGATTCGCATTTGGATCCAATGGCTACTCTTTTTCATTAAGAAAGATAAGACACTTTCCTTAACTACTCGGGTGGACTTGGAATTGATTCTTGTGGAAGCGATAGATACATTACGCATACCTGTTGATCTAGGTTTGTTTTTAGATCGCGTGTATGCGCAAATACGAAAGGTTGTGCAAAATGAAAGAAGATAAAGAAAGAAGGAGCAATCCTCGTTATAAATTTTTAATATATATTCAGTTTGATCATTCGGCCAAACAATACAGTTTTGGAGCTCGGACCGACTATCATAAAGGACAAAAAGTGGTTGTTGAAACTGTGCGGGGCAAAGAATTAGGAACCGTATGTGCACCAAGCGTGCCTTTTGATCCCCAAAAAACAAAGGGAGACATCAAGCCTGTCATTCGTTTGGCGACCAAATATGATGAGATCCAAAAAGTAGAAAATGAAGAAGCTGCTGAAAAAGCCATCAAAATTTGTCGGCAATGCATTGAAAACCTAGACTTAGACATGCATTTGATCAATGGTGAATATACATTGGATCGTGCCAAAGTCATTTTTACCTATGTCGCTGATCAACGTGTGGACTTTCGTCAATTATTAAAAGATTTAGCTAGTCAACTTCATTGTCGAATTGAATTGCGACAAGTAGGACCGCGAAATAAAGCAAAAATGATTGGTGGACTGGGAAATTGTGGAATGGAAACCTGTTGTTCTCGGTTCTTGAACGATTTTCAAACGGTATCGATCAATATGGCAAAAAACCAATTATTAGCGTTAAATATTTCTAAATTAAGTGGCCAATGCGGCAAGTTAATGTGTTGTTTGCGTTATGAAAACGACGAATATACCAACATGCGTAAAGGTTTGCCAAAGATTAATTCCAGGATCCAATTTGAAGGGAATACCTATAAGATTACGAGCATGAATGTGATTCAAAAAACCGCAAAATTAGAGAATCGGGAAGAAGTTCGTTTTGTGACATTTAAAGAATTATGGCCAGACAAGGATTTTGATGATGATTAGACAAAAAAGCTTTGCCTTTCAAAGACCCACTGTATATTTGGTACCCACACCCATTGGAAATTTAACGGAAATGGCACCCCGCGCCTTGGATATCCTCAATCAAGTGGATGTCATAGCGGCAGAAGATACCCGAAATACTCGAAAATTGTTAATGCACTATTCCATTCATAAACCGCTTTTTGCTTGTCATGAACACAATCAACAAGTTGCCATTCCTCAAGTACTAGATGCCATTGCATCCAATCAATCGGTTGCTCTTGTATCGGATGCAGGATATCCACTCTTATCCGATCCAGGACAACATTTGGTTGAAACTTTGATCCAAAAAGAAATCCCTGTGGTATCGATTTCAGGTCCCAATGCCGCCTTGGACGCCTTGGTTGCGAGTGGACTTCCCTGTTATCACTATATGTTTTATGGCTTTTTAGATAATAAACACAATAAACGCATCCAGGAATTAGAAACCATAAAAACGTTTCCTTATACCATGCTTTTTTATGAAGCTCCACATCGGATCCAAGCAACATTGACCGATATGCTTGCAGTATTTGGGAATCGTAAAATGGTCCTGGCTCGCGAATTGACCAAATTACATGAAGAATATCTACGAGGAACGATTTCGGAAATTCTTGAAGTATGTGAGGAACTAAAAGGCGAAATGGTCATTGTGATGGCTGGCAACCAAAAAGAAGAAAGTTTTGATCTTGATCAAGCTATCGAACGAGTGATCGAGTTATCGAAGACCCTGAAATTGAAAGAAGCCTGTAAAGAAGTCGCGAAAGAAACGGGCGCTTCAAAAAATCTTTTGTACCAAGAAGCTTTAAAGCGAAAATAAGAGTAGAAATTGACCCAATTTCTACTTTTTTTATGAGGAAGGAATACGAATAATGGCATTGGTAAAAAGAAGTCATAGACGTTGGTGCCAATTTCATGTAAAATAATGGTGCATAGAAGTTTTGGAGGTCTAACTTATGGTCTTAAGTAGATTCACAAAAATGTATGATAAAGCTGTCATAGTGCGCCATTTTTAGGTGCGCTTTTTTTTGTATGAAAAAGGAGGAAAAACGATGTCAAAGAAAGTTTTAATTGTGATGGGATCCCGTTCGGATCTACCAGCTATGGAAGGATGTATGAAACAATTGGATGAATTTGGGATGGAATATCAAGTTCGTGTATTGAGTGCACATCGTACACCAGAAGCGGTATTAAAAGTGTCTAGTGAAGCCAAAGAAAAAGGTTTTGGTGTGATTATTGCAGCTGCCGGTGGAGCCGCTCATCTAGCCGGTGTGATTGCGAGCTCAACACCATTGCCGGTCATTGGTATTCCAATCCAGACATCGGCTTTAGGCGGTATGGACTCTTTATTATCCACCGTACAAATGCCAAGTGGCGTACCTGTTGCGACCGTTGCGATTGGTAAAGCAGGACCCAAAAATGCAGCTATCTTAGCTTGCCAAATGATTGGGATTGGTGATGAACAAGTCCAACAAAAAATCATTGATTTTAAAAAAGCCCAAGCCGATAAAGTTTTGGCCGATTCAGTCGTAGAATAGGAGACTATATGGATACAAGATTCTTTGTTCAAAAGAAAGAACAATTTCGCACCGAAGGAAGATCATTGACCAATGAATTAAGAGATTCATTGGGATTATCAGATGATTTTTCTTTATCTCGCTACAATATCTATGATGTATTTAATGCCGACCATCAAGATATTGAATTGTTGAAAAAAGAGGTATGTAGTGAAGTGGTCACCGATTCTGTGTATGATCACGTGGATCTAGAAGGCAAGATCTATTTGGCCTATGAATATTTACCTGGACAATATGATCAACGTGCCGATAGCGCGATGCAATGTTTGATGCTTTTAAACAATAAACAAACTGTTCGGATCCATTCTGGAACTTTGTTGGTTTTTGAAAATGTCAAAGCCGATCAATTAGCTGCCATTGAACACTATTTGATCAACCCTGTTGAAGCACGAAAAAAAGATCTAGCCATATTGGAAGATGATCTAGACATTACCGTCAAAGACGTTCCCGTATTGACCGGGTTCAATACGATGGATCCAAAAGCATTGTCCGATTATCGTGAAGAATTGGGTTTAGCCATGTCCCAAGAAGATATCGAATTTGTACAAAATTATTTTAAAGATACGGAACAACGAGAACCAACCATGACTGAAATCCGCGTTTTAGATACCTATTGGTCCGATCATTGTCGACACACGACATTTGAAACCGTATTAGAAAAAGTCGATTTTCAATTGGATACATTTGCCGAGCAACTCCAAGCAAGTTATGAACGATATTTAAAACTGAGAGAAGACCTAAACCGTACACATAAAGAACAAACCCTTATGGATATGGCCACCATTGGCGGTAAATATTTGCGGAAACAAGGCAAATTGGAAAATCTAGAAGTGAGTGATGAAATCAATGCTTGTTCCATTGAGATCAAAGTCGATGTGGATGGCAAAGATGAAGATTGGTTATTGATGTTTAAAAATGAAACCCATAACCATCCAACAGAAATTGAGCCATTTGGTGGTGCAGCCACCTGTATTGGTGGTGCCATTCGTGATCCATTGAGTGGACGTAGCTATATTTATCAAGCCATGCGTATTACAGGTGCAGGAGACATCACCAAACCCATCAGTGAAACGATGGAACATAAATTACCACAATCGAAGATTTCTACCGAAGCTGCACATGGTTATTCCAGCTATGGCAACCAGATTGGTTTGGCAACCACCTATGTAGAAGAAATCTATGATGAAGGTTATGTAGCCAAACGTATGGAAGTCGGTGCCGTGGTCGGAGCGGCTCCCAAAGATCATGTCATTCGTGAACATGCCGAACCTGGTGATATCATCGTTTTATTAGGTGGAGCAACTGGTCGAGATGGAATTGGTGGTGCCACCGGTTCAAGTAAAGAACACAATGATACGTCCTTAGATAAATGTGCCAGTGAAGTACAAAAAGGAAATGCTTTGATTGAACGAAAGTTACAACGTTTATTCCGTAATCCGGAATGCACTCGATTGATCAAGATTTGTAACGATTTCGGCGCAGGTGGAGTATCCGTTGCGGTTGGTGAATTGGCTGATGGCCTCGACATCAACTTAGATGCTGTACCCGTAAAATATTTAGGCTTGGATGGTACCGAACTTGCCATTTCGGAATCTCAAGAACGAATGGCTGTTTGTATTGAAGCCAAAGACTTTGATCATTTTGTACAATTGGCCCATGAGGAAAACTTGGGTGCTGTCAAAGTCGCTGATGTAACGGATAAGAATCGTCTGGTCATGCGTTGGCGAGATCAAGTCATCGTCGATATGTCACGTGACTTCCTAAATACCAATGGTGTTCGTCAACATCAAAATGTAGAAGTCGTAAATAGTGAATACAATGTGGATCCGTTTGCCCCTTCCAATACAACTTTAACCGATGTGCTCCAAAGTCCAAATGTAGCTTCTCAAATCGGTTTGAGTGAAATGTTTGATGCATCCATCGGAAAAAGTACCGTGTTGATGCCTTGGGGCGGAAAATATCAATTGACCCAAGAAGAAGGTTCTGTACAAAAATTACCAGTACATGGTTTTACCAATACTTGTTCATTGATGACCTATGGATACGATCCAGATCTAAGCAAGTATTCACCGTATTTAGGTGCTCAATATAGTGTAGTGGAAGCCTTAGCACGATTGACTGCATTAGGCGCCGATTACTCGACCGCTCGTTTAAGCAACCAAGAATATTTTGAACATCTAAGTAAAGATAATCAGAAATGGGGCAATCCATTCCAAGCGTTATTGGGATTGATCGATGCCCAATTGGCCTTTGAAACACCTGCCATCGGTGGTAAAGATTCCATGTCAGGAACGTATAATGATATTCATGTACCACCAACCGTCATTACGTTTGCGGTTACCACAGCCAAGACCGATGACATTGTCAGTGCAGCTTTCAAGAAGGCAAGCAACTATGTCTATTTGATCAAACATCATCCAAGTACGAACAATGTACCAAATTATGAAGAATTAAAAGATAATTTCAATACGATCCATAAATACATGCATAATGGCAAGATCGTAAGTGCAGCTACCGTCAAATTCGGTGGCCTAGGAGCTACGCTTGCACGGATGAGTTTTGGTAATAAGATTGGGGTAGCCATTCAAACCAATGAAGATCTTTATGGATTTAATATTGGTTCGATCGTGGTGGAAACGACCGAAACCATTCAAGATCCACATTTCACTTTATTAGGAATGACAAAGGCAGAACCAGAAATCATCTTAAATGAAGAAAAGACAAAAATTAGTGATGCGATCGCAACATGGCAAAAACGCTACGATAAGATTTATCCAGCAACCACCGATCGTAAGGGAAAAGCGCTACAAACGCCATTGACCAATGTCGAATTATCACTATCTAAGAAAATTGTGGAAACACCAAAAGTTGTGATTCCGATTTTCCCAGGTCAGAACTGTGAATATGATACGACCCAACAATTTGAACGTGCTGGAGCAACGGTAACCCAAGTCGTCTTCAATAATATGAGTGTCGAGGACATTCAAGCAAGCATTGATAAATTGGCTAAAGAAATTGAAACTGCACAAATCTTAATGTTGGTAGGTGGTTTCTCAAGTGGTGATGAACCCGATGGATCGGGTAAATTCATCGCAACGGTATTAAAGAATCCAAAGATCAATGCAGCCGTGGAAAAGATGCGTGCAAACGAAGGATTGATCCTTGGTATTTGTAACGGATTCCAAGCTTTAATCAAATCGGGTCTATTACCATATGGTGATGTGAAGAAATTGGATGCACAAAATCCGACATTGTTCCGCAACAACATCAACCGCCATGTGAGTCATATTGCTCGTACGCGTGTAACCTCCAATAAATCGCCTTGGTTACAAGGATGTACACCAGGAAGCATGTATTCGATTGCGATGAGTCATGGTGAAGGAAAATTTGTAGCCAGTGAAAAAGTCATTGAAAAATTATTGGCAAATGGGCAAGTTGCTACGCAATATGTCAATGAATTTGGACATCCAACCATGAATGGAGTGGACAATATCAATGGTTCCACATTAGCTATTGAAGGAATCGTATCCGAAGATGGTCATATTTTTGGAAAGATGGGTCATAGTGAACGGTATGAACCAGGATTATTCCAAAATATTGACGGCAATAAAGTACAGAACATCTTTGCGAATGGTGTGCGATTCTTTACACATAAATAAGGAGAAGGAAAATGGCAGAAAAATATAAAGAGGCAGGCGTCAATCTAGAAGCGGGATACGAATCGGTACGTCGTATCCAATCGCATGTAGCTCGTACAAAAGTAAAAGGGGCCATGGATTCGATTGGTGCGTTTGGTGGTATGTTTGATTTGAGTGCTTACAATATCAAAGAACCTGTATTGGTTTCGGGTACGGATGGTGTCGGTACCAAATTGATGTTGGCCTTTGAAATGGATAAACACGATACCATTGGTATCGATGCTGTCGCAATGTGCGTTAATGATGTATTGGTACAAGGTGCACAACCTATTTATTTCTTAGATTATATTGCGGTTGGACAAAATAAACCGGCAGTGATCGAACAAATTGTCAAGGGTGTTGCGGATGGTTGCGTCCAATCCAATGCCGCATTGATTGGTGGTGAAACCGCAGAAATGCCGGATATGTATGACAAAGACCATTATGATCTGGCTGGATTCTGTGTTGGTGTTGTGGATAAATCCAAATTGAAAGATTCAAGAAATCTAAAAGTTGGGGATACCTTAATTGGTTTGCCTTCTACGGGTGTTCATTCCAATGGCTTTAGTTTGGTTCGTAAAGTATTATTCAAAGATGCACATTTAGATCCACATGCTACGTATGATGAATTGGATGGACAAGTTTTGGGTGATGTTCTTTTGACCCCAACAAAGATCTATGTCAAAGCAATCACTTCTTTGTTTGATGTGGTTGATATTCATGCGATGAGTCACATTACGGGTGGTGGTTTCTTTGAGAATATTCCACGCATGCTAAAAGATGGAATGGGTGTAGAAATCGATACAACATCATTCCCTCGCCCAAAGATTTTTGATTTCATTCAAAAAACAGGCAATATTGAGACCCAAGAAATGTACAATGTCTTTAATATGGGAATTGGCTTTATGATGGCAGTAGATCCAAGTGATGTCGATACTGTACAAGCCAAACTACAAGAAATGGGCGAACCATCCTATGTTGTGGGAAGCGTGACCGATTCAGGAAAGGTTGTCTTGAAATGATCAATATTGCCATCTTTGCTTCTGGATCCGGTACAAATTTTGAAGCAATCATGAAACACATTCAAGATGGTTCTTTGCCTGTTTCATGTCAATGCTTGATCGTTGATAAAAGTGATGCCTATTGTATTCAACGAGCTGAAAAATATAATGTGCAATCCTTTTTTGTGAATCCCAAACGATATGCTAATAAAGAGGAATATGAAACGATGATCTTGCATATTCTTCAAGATAAGAAAGTGGATCTGATCGTCTTAAGTGGATATATGCGATATATTGGAAAAGTTTTATTGGAAGCCTATCCAAACCGTATCATCAATATTCATCCTGCGTATTTACCGGAATTTCCAGGGGCTCATGCGATATTGGATGCTTTTGAAGCCCATGCGAAACAAACCGGTGTGACGGTTCATTATGTGGATGAAGGTGTCGATACAGGACCGATCATTCAACAACGTCGCTTAGATATTGATCCAAATTGGGATCTAGCCACGTTGGAAACGCATGTTCATGCGATTGAATATGATTTATTTTGGCGTGTGATCAAAGAAGTAGCAGAAAAAATAGAACAGGAGAAAAACGAATGAAAAGAGCATTAGTCAGTGTATCCGATAAGAGTGGTTTGATTTCTTTTGTACAAGGATTGGTCGATGCCGGTTATGAAATTATTTCTACGGGTGGAACGAAAAAAGCTTTGGAAGAAGCGGGTTTAAAACCTATTGGGATTTCCGAAGTTACTGGATTTCCTGAAATTTTGGATGGTCGAGTAAAAACTTTGCATCCAAAAGTACATGGTGGTTTGTTGTCGGTTCGCACCAATCCCGATCATATGAAACAAATCCAAGAATTAGGCATTGATCCCATCGATATGGTGGTCGTAAACTTGTATCCTTTTAAACAAACCGTTCAGAAACCAGGGGTATCCCACGAAGAAATCATTGAGAATATTGATATTGGTGGTCCATCGATGTTGCGTAGTGCGTCCAAAAATTATCAATCGGTTACCGTTGTTTGTGATCCTGCCGACTATGATAACGTATTAGAAGAAATCAAAGCAAATGGGGATACGACACCAGCAACAAGAGAGCGTTTAGCCGCCAAAGTCTTCCGTACCACGGCACAATACGATGCGATGATTGCTGAATATCTAACCAAGAAAACGGGCGAAGAATTCCCAGAAAAATTAACGATCACGTTTGATAAAGTACAGGATCTTCGTTATGGGGAAAATCCTCATCAAAAGGCAGCTTTCTATAAAGGTATGCAGCCACAATATTCTTTAGCGAATGCGAAACAGTTGCATGGAAAAGAGCTTTCCTACAACAATATTCAAGATGGGAATGCAGCCATTGAAATTTTAAAAGAATTCGATGGGCAACATGCCGCTGTTGGCTTGAAACATATGAATCCATGTGGCATTGGTCTAGGCAATACGATTGATGAAGCTTGGGATAAATGTTTTGAAGCTGATCCCGTTTCTATTTTTGGTGGAATTGTTGCCTTTAATGATGAAGTCAACGAAACGACAGCGGAGAAGTTATCCAAGATCTTCTTGGAAATCATCATTGCGCCTTCCTTCTCACAAGATGCATTAGATATCTTGACAAAGAAAAAGAATATTCGTCTGATGACTTTGGATGTAACCCAGAATGTACATAATACATTTAAGTATACCAATGTCAATGATGGTTTATTGGTACAAGAAATGGATATGAAACAAGTGAAGAAAGAAGATCTTCGTTGTGTGACTAATCGAAAACCAACCGAGGAAGAAATGGATCAATTGTTGTTTGCCTGGAAGGTTGTCAAACATGTCAAATCCAATGCCATTGTATTGGTCAAAGATAATATGACCATTGGTGTGGGTGCTGGTCAGATGAATCGTGTCGGCTCCGCTGAAATTGCAATCAAAGAAGCTGGTAAAAAAGCACAAGGATCCGTGATGTCGAGTGATGCGTTCTTCCCATTTAAAGATACAGTCCAAACAGCCATCGAAGCGGGTGTGACGGCAATCATTCAGCCAGGTGGATCCATTCGTGATCAAGAATCGATTGATGAATGCAATGCCCACAACATTGCGATGGTATTTACGGGTGTTCGTCATTTTAAACATTAATTTTTCTCATTTAAGTTAAAATTAAGGTAGCTCTACTATGATAAAACCATCAAGGAGCTACCTTGAATTTGTTTACTAGAAAATCCCTTTCTCTCTCTCAAAAATTATATTGCTTACTTTCTAGTAGACAAATGAATAGAAGGCGAAGATTCGTCTTCTTTTTTTTGTAGTGTTGACTGAATGCCATAAAAAGAAATCTGGTAAAGCAATTGATTGACTTCATCCAAAGACATTTTATCCGCGGAACGAAAATAATTGGTATATACAGCCAATAGACCCGAGGCAAAATAGGTGATGTACACTTCTTTTTCAACGGCTTTCATACCTAATTGTTCCGCATAAATATCTTTTAAATATGTAATGCATTCTTTTTCAAAAGGCGGCCAAAATAAATCATATAAAGCATCACTTGAAAAAAATTGGAACAGACGAAGATCACTTTGAATAAATTGATTGATGATCTTGAAGAGTTCTTTGGAGTCATAGGGATCTTGAAAAAAATGTTCGTCATTTAATTGAGAAAAAAGTTCAACAATTTTACGATGTGCAAAATCTTTTATGATATCTTCACAAGAGTTATAGTGTAAATAAAAGGTTTTACGATCGATATTGGCTTCTTTGGCAATACTGGTGATCGATATCCGTTTGCCTGGAGTGGCTTGAAGCAAACGAAAATAGGCCGATTCAATGGCTTGTTTGGTTTTGATGATTCGACGATCCATAGTCAACAATTCCTTTCTAAATGTGGAAAATTCCCCAATCTTTTTCAAATTGGGAATTGATTTTATAAATATTAGTAATAATAATACTCATATGTAGAAAAATCAACAAAGGAGGGCAACAATGAAAATTAAAGTTGTGATGGACAGTGGCGGTTTGATGAACAAACAAGAAGCCAATCAATTCGGAATTGATTATTTACCTCTACAAGTAAGGATCAATGATCAATCCTATCTGGATGGTGTTGATTTGGATCGGAACTTTCTTTATGATCAAATGGAAAAAGGGGCAAAAGTACAAACCAGTTTACCTCCATTAGGCCTTGTTGATGAACTATTTCAAGCATATAAAAATACCGGTGTGACCGATGTTCTTTTGATCACATTATCCAATGCCTTATCTTCAACCAATGAAAAAGTGCAATGGTTAGGAAAAGAACTTGGCTTACATATGCATACCTTAGATATCTATTCAACCCTTGGCATGGAAAAGTATATGGCCATATATGCCAAACGGATGGTCGATGAAGGCATGGAACCAGAAACGATCATTGCCCGTCTACAAGAAAGTGTTGATCGTTCTTGTGGGTATTTAATTGTGGAAGATTTGGATCATTTGGCCAAAGGTGGTCGTTTAACGCCTATGGCTGCAAAATTAGGCGGTATGTTGAAGATCAAACCTATTTTACGTGTATCCAAAGATACCCAGGGACGTGTGGATCTTTATGATAAAGTCCGAACGATGAAAAGAGCCATCAAAGAAGCTTGCGAAATCATCAGTAGAGATCCCCAATTGAATGCAGAAGACTATCAAGTGGTGATCATGGATTCGCGGGCACAAGGGTATGCACAATATGCCCAAGATATGTTAGAGTTATTGGTACCAGGAATCGAAATTGAACGGGATGATCTATGTCCGGTCATCAATTGTCATACAGGGATGGGTTCCGTTGGTATTCAATATATCTATAGGAGGTAATTGTGAAACTTATTTCTTGGAATGTGAATGGGATTCGTGCGGTCCTAAAAAAAGATTTTGTGGATATATTATATACGTTAGATGCAGATGTATTTTGTATTCAAGAAACCAAAGCACAACCCGATCAAATAGAAGTGG
This sequence comes from Absicoccus intestinalis, assembly GCF_033971885.1. Classification (NCBI taxonomy): domain Bacteria; kingdom Bacillati; phylum Bacillota; class Erysipelotrichia; order Erysipelotrichales; family Erysipelotrichaceae; genus Absicoccus; species Absicoccus intestinalis. The sequence goes on from NZ_JALBUS010000025.1 coordinate 17,585, forward strand.
ACTGCAAAGATCTATATCCTTATCAATATATGAATAGTGCCGAACGAAAAGGATATAGTGGCACGATGATCTTTTGTAAGAAAGAGCCACTATCGATCACATATGGAATGAATCAGCCAGCATACGATACGGAAGGACGTGTGATCACGATTGAGTATGCAGATTTTGACATAGTTACTGTGTATACACCCAATTCAGGAACAGGTCTAAAACGATTGGACTATCGAATGGAATGGGATCAAGTCTTTACCGATTATGTCACGCATTTAGAAAAACCCGTTATTATATGTGGAGACTTAAATGTGGCAAATGAAGAAATCGATATCAAAAATCCAAAGACAAATCATAAGAATGCAGGTTTTACAGATGAAGAAAGAAATAGCTTCAAAGCCAATTTGTTGAAACATTTCAAAGATAGTTATCGTACGTTATATCCAGATAAAGTCGAGTATTCTTGGTGGAGTTATCGGTTTCATGCACGGGAAAAAAATGCGGGATGGCGCATTGATTATTGGTTAGTTGATCCAAGACTTTGGGATGTAGTAGAAGATTCAAAGATCTTGACCGATATTTATGGTTCGGATCATTGCCCCATCGAATTGGATCTAAAGTAATGTTTTTCTTTTTTTCGATTTTACCTAAAACCAAAGATCTTGGATCCTATTGGATCGATTGCTTGGAAATGAATGCCCATGTCTATGTAACCTATCAAGAATTTGCGCTATTTCTGATACCACTCTTTCATTGGAAAAGAACCTATCATATCCAAACAGAGAATGGGGATATCTATTCATTGGATCCTGAAAAAGGCAAACAATTTGAAAAAGGAAAGGTTCCGATTACTTGGTCCGATCTAAAGAACATGCAAAAAGGAACTCGTGTTTGTCCCCATTGTGGAATGCCCATTGAAAAAGATTCCTATTCTTTTTGTCCTCATTGTGGAAAGCCGTTGTATTAAAAAAAGGAGTTTTAACTCCTTTTTTCATCTTTTAATAAATCCCTGATTTCTTTTAATGTTTCTAAGCTCTCATCGACTTCAGGGGCAGCCTCTTCTTTTACTGGTTTATGCATTTTTGCTATGGCTTTGATGGCACAGAAAATACATAGCGCAATGATCAAGAAATTAACAACGGACTGAATGAAATTACCAATTTTCAATGTTAGGCCAGTACCTGCATTGAGGGTGATCACCAATCCTGTAAAATCCAAACCACCGGTAATGGCACCGACAATGGGCATGATGACATCATTGACTAAACTGGTAACAATGGATGAAAAAGCACCACCAATAACGACACCAATTGCCATATCTAAGACATTGCCTTGCATGGCGAATTCTTTGAATTCTTCTAAAAACTTCTTCATTTTTTTCTCTCCTATATGACAATCATACCATGATTTAAAGAAAAAAAGTGTAAAAGGATGTATAATAAAGAAACAGGAGCATGCATATGAAAGATCAAATTACTTGTTCATCGAAGACTTCATCAAACTTATTATTGCCGTTGGTTATTTTTGTTTTAGCCATTTATTTTGGGTATAGTACAATTCAAGATTTGATGAAGGGTGTTGGCAGCAACAGCACAAACATCTTGTTTTTACTTGTTTATATTCTTATTTTTGCGGATAGTGTTCGTTTGTTGCTTGTGTATGCCAATCGTAAAATTATTGTGACAAAAGATAAAGTCATATATACTTCACCCACGAAAAAAACCGAGACATTGAATTGGGATGAAGTCAAAGTATATTCATTAGGAGACAATCGTATTTCTTTTGAATGGAAAGATAAAAGAGCCATCTTTTCTACCAAAGATGCCCATTATCATGATCTTGTTTTATTTCTACGGAAAAATGATCGATTAACAAATAATTAGTAGAGCCATCGGGCTCTTTTTTAAAGGAGACCTATGTCATCATTAATCAAACAAATCCAAGCCTATAGACAAAATCCAACGAAGACTCAGTTGGCGGATACATTAATTTTATTGTGTCAAAGTTCGTTGTGGATGCCTATGACCATATTGCCAAAAACTGGCATTAAAAAAGTACCGGATGAATTCCTTAAAGAAGATCGATCCTATATTCCTTTGTTTACGGATCGTAAAGAAATCAAAGATTCATACTATGATGAATTTTTTTGGGCACATGTGAAAATTGTAGATCTTGTGGATCAATACAAGGCCTTTGTGATCGATCCATTCACAACCAATTTTGTGATAGAACAAGACTTAGTCGATGTGATTCGCCAATCAAGAAAAGAGGGATAATATGTCATTTGATACCATAATGAAAACGATCCAGTCAGGATTAACCGGAAATAATAAAGAAGATATTGTCTATTTAAAAGAACAAATGCAGAAGTATAAGGATCATCCGATGCAGGAAGAAATCCATCGTGAAATTGGCAAGATGATCTATGATCGCTTGGATGCAAATCAGCAACAAGCCTATCAGGTTTCCATTGAAAAGGATCAAAAACAAATTGAACAAACATTAAAAGAAGTCAATTATTATCGCGAAAAGAAAGAATTGGATAAAGCAGTATCCATTATACGACCCATCATCAAAACTATGGAAAAAGAAACGCTTTTTAAAAATGATCAAATTCAAGATTATTTTTCTTTTCATGAACCCTTTGAACAAGCCTTATATATATATTTAGAAAAACCTAAAAAGAAAGTATCGACAACGCCGGTGATGTATAGTGATGTATATTATTTGTATGCTTCTTTATGGAAAGATAAAGGCGATCCATCTGCTTGTAAAGCGGCATTGGAAAAAGCTTTGGCATGGAATCCCATGTCCGCAAAAGTCCATTTTCTCTATATGAGTGAGATGAAAGATCTAGAAAAATATTTTGCGTATACAAAATTTTCATTCCAATATATGTTTCATCCTTGCGATTTAGCGCAATTGTATAAAAATTTCGCAGCCTATTATGAAAAGAAAAAACAACCCAATTATCAATATGGATGTTTGGGACTTAGCCTTCAATTTAAGGATGATGAAGAAGTAAAGAAACAAATGCAAGCCTTAGAAACACCAACGTTTGTACCGGCTACTTTAGAGGATCTAAAAAACGCAAATCTTCCTATTGGTGCGGATCAAACTGTAGTTGGTTTAGCTTATGGCTATGGCAAGACCTATTTTGAGAAAAAACAATTTGATCAAGCTCGATATTATCTACAAATTGCGTATGATCTGAGTCATGCGAAAGAAGTAAAAGACTTGATGGCGGAAATGAAAAATTGATTTTTAATAGAAAATAAGGTATATTTTTCTACAAATAGGGGGCTGTAAAAATGTTATTAAAAGTGTATAAAAATCAAGTACAATTGGTTGATGATAATGATGTAGTATTGGCACATTTAGATTTTACCAATGAAGACGGCGTATATCGAGTTGGTGATGTGGCCAAGAATACCCAAATTAGTCCAAAGGTTGAAAATAAAATGATGTCTTTGGCATTGGACAAGATTCGTAAGAATGGTGGTTTGGTCGTACCAACATCCACTTATGCGAAAGAATGGTTCAATAAGCATCCAGAAGATCGTGATTTGGTTGCGGCCGTAGAAAGTGTTGCACAAGAAACCGCAAGTATTCCACAAGAAACGGAAATTCAATTGGTGAAACAAGAACCTTCCAACAATCCACTACAAAATTTGAATACCGAAGAGATCAAGAAAAAAGGTGCCAAAGGTGCTTTAAAGATCTTATCGCGTTTGATGCAAGTAGTTTGTGCATTGTGTATGTTCGGTTCAGCTGTCTTGTTTGTGATGAATGCATTGAATTATACAGAATTTGTTCGTGTCATGATCACATCACAAGGACAAGATCATAAGATCTTCTTAGGTGGTATGGCTGCCTTTGTGGTATTCTGTGTCATCGAAGGTATTTGGACCTTAACAACAAAGAAAATGAAAGCTGGCGAAGAAGAATATCGTGTCGATACCGGTCGTGGTCTGATTGGTTTTATTCTAGTTGCTTTATCCTATCCAATCACACTCTATGTTGCGGGTATGTATGGTGAAGCCGGTGCATGGCAATGGGTCCAATACTTCATTACACCTATGCGATATATTCCTTTATTAGCTGTCATTGGTCTATTGTTGTGTATCTTGCGTAAATTGATCAATCGTTAGAGTTATAAGCTTGCTTATAACTCTTTTTTTATGCATGAAAAAAAGCACAGCAAGGCTGTGCTAGGTAAGCGTCAGATAAATCAGTGTCTATGATGTTATAAACAAAACCCGTTGTGAACAAACAGTTATTTGTATCATAACGGGTTTATTTACATATTGTCTTTATATCACTGCACCATGGCAGATAAT
>NZ_JALBUS010000026.1:0-20977 GCF_033971885.1 Absicoccus intestinalis
GTTTGGTTTCGTTTCAATTCTCTGGAAATCGTACTCGGACTTCTTCCAAGTTGCTTCGCTATTTCACGAATCGATACGTCAGAAGAAGCAAGTAAAGATATGACTGTTCTCTCATTTATGTTAAGATAGTTGTAGTTCATGGGATTCTCCTTGATAAATGTTTGTTTTCTCACTCACATTTTATCATTGAACCCATGGACTTTTTTTATTCTTATAGGCTGTTGCACTTATTATGATAATTTATCCATGAAAAAACCAGGTTTCCCTGGTTAAATAAAACGAACAATATCATTATAGGTTGCAAACACAAAAAGCATCATCAAGAGTGCAAAACTGATCATAATGATCTTCTCGACCAATTGTTGATTGATCTTGCGACGGAAGATGGCTTCAATCAACGTGATCAGCACACGTCCACCATCCAATGCAGGAATAGGAATCGCATTGAAAATACCGATATTTAAAGAAATCATCGCAAATAAAGATAAATAAGCCAGAAGCCCCATTTGCGTTGTTTTGCTTGTGACGCTAAATATACCGACTGGACCCGATAGATTTTCATAGCCTTTACCATGTATCAACATATTCAAAGATTGGAAAATAGCCGTACTCGATTCCGCAAAATCCTGGCTGCCAACACCAAATGCTTCATACCATTGAATGTTTTTTGCATAGGCAATCGCCTGATAACCAATCGTATAAATTGAATTTTCTTTGTCATATTGCGGCTTTACTTGCGTTTTGAAAGTCGATTGATCTCGTTTGACTGTTAATGTGATCGTATCATGATGATACTGGATCCACTCCAACAAATCATATTGTGTTTCTGGTTTGATAGATTCCGTTCTACTTTCTGCCTTTAGAATGCGATCGTCCTTTTGTAGGCCTGCCTTTTGAGCAGGTGAATTTTCCACAATTTGATATACAACCGGTTGAGCCGGTTCTACTACATATCCACGAGCCATCGCTACGCCCACAAAAATAACCCATGCTAAGATCAAGTTCATAAAAATACCAGCTAACAGGATGCATATTTGTTGTGGCCATGGTTTATGATTCAACCGACGATCTTCAGGTACTTCTTTTAACCAGTCATCTTCTTGCTCATCTTGTGATCCGTCTTCTTCTCCCGCCATCATGACATAACCGCCAAAAGGAATGGCACGAACCGAGAAAATCGTTTCTTTTCCTTTTTTCTGATAGAGTGCCGGCCCCATACCAATGGAGAATTCATGACAATATACACCAAAATGTCTTGCCACCATAAAATGTCCCCATTCATGGATGATCACGATGACACTCAACATGAAGATAAACGCAATGATACCAATAATCAGCTGCACAGGATTCCCCCTTTACATGAATATGGTTACTAGAATACCACAAAATAGGATATTCATCAAAAGAGAATCAGTTCGATCTAAAATACCACCGTGTCCTGGTAATAAATTGGAGAAATCTTTTACTTTATAATAGCGTTTGATTGCTGAAAAAGATAAATCCCCAATTTCAGCGACCAATGGACAACATAAACAAAGAATGACATTCATTAACGTATTTACTTGTGACAAATACAAGAAAGAAACAACTAAGCTTAAAACAGCACCAAACACAATGCCGCCCGCAAAGCCTTCCCAACTTTTCTTTGGCGATAGACGTGGATTCATCTTATGCTTTCCATAGCGACGTCCCACAAACCATGCGCCGGTATCCGATCCATAGGTTGCGAATACGATCGTTAACATATAATAATGATTATTTTCTAAGAATCCCATGGTTCGATAGATCAAAGACAAAATCAAAAAATAGGCAATGCAGTAAAAACCATCCGAAATTTCAAAATCTTCTACAAAAATGGTCAATGTCCAAAAGAACACCGTTGTAAGGGTATATACGACAAACAACCAATGTTGAGGTACATATCGAGCCAATATGACCGATGCCATCATGACAGGAACAATAAAGACCGGCCATTTTGGAAAACGTGGCGTAACATGGGCCCATTCATAAGCACTGGTTGCCACAATGAATAAGGATAAAATTTCCAGAGGAATGCCACCCATAGCCAATGGGCAGGCAACAATAAAAATGATGATGATTGCGGTAATTATTCTATTTTTCATCTTCTAATCCTCCAAAACGACGATGCCGGGATTGAAATTCTTTGATACAATCGGCTAATGCTTGCGAATCAAAATCCGGCCAAGCAATGGGTGTAAAAATAAATTCAGCATAGGCAATTTGCCACAACAAGAAATTGGATAGGCGCAATTCCCCACTTGTACGTATCAACAGGTCCACATTTTCAGGGACCATCAAATACTCCGAAACACCTGCCTCATTCATATCATTCAAGCGTTTTCCATCGGCCACATCTTGCGCATACTGCCGCATAGCCAAAACAAGTTCACGACGTGAACCATAATTGATTGCAATATCCAAATTCAATCCCGTATTACAAGCGGTTTGATTCACTGCCTTTTGGATCACGGATTGTGTACTTTCTGGAAATCGCTCCAATTCCCCGGCAAAAGTAACACGGATATTGTTCTCCATTAATTCCTTGATATATCGTTTAAAGAAAATACCGGGCAACTTACACAAGTAACTCACTTCTTGTTCCGGACGCTTCCAATTCTCAGTTGAAAACGCATATAAGATCAATTTTTGGATTCCCATTTTATTGGCAGCTAATGCCACCGTACGGATGGCTTCTGCACCTTGTTTATGTCCAGCCGTTCGTGGTAAACCACGTGCTTTGGCCCAGCGTCCATTGCCATCCATGATAATGGCTACCGTTTGGGGAATGTTTGCTTCCATACGACTAATCCTTTCTGAAAAAGACCCAATGATGAATTGGGCCTATACATTTAAGATATCTGCTTTTTTCTTTTCAACAACCGATTCAATATTTTTAATATATGTATCTGTCAATTTTTGTGAATCTTCTAAAGCACTCTTCTCTTCATCTTCACGCAATTCTTTATCCTTTTTGATGGCATCATTGGCTTCACGACGAATATTCCGAATAGCTACTTTTGCTTCTTCGCCATATTGTTGTGCTTTTTTAGCTAATTCCTGTCTTCGCTCCCCTGTCAATTGAGGCACTTGAATACGAACGCAATCCGCTTCTCCTTGTGGATTTAATCCTAAGTTTGCCGCTTGAACCGCATGGACAATGGCTTTGACCAATGTACGATCATAAGGCTTCACAACCAATTGCGTCCCTTCTACCACACTGATTCGTGCCATTTGGTTGACCGGTGTTGGACTTCCATAATAGTCCACTTCCACACGGTCCAAAATAGCCGCATTGGCACGTCCCGTTCGTAATGTACGCAAATTATCTTCTAAATTTTCAACGGCTGCCATCATTTTCATTTCTGCATTATCTAAAATTTCAGTCATTTTTGTCTCCTCTACTTCTTTTTTGTGATCAATGTACCATCTACGGTTTGTTGTATGGCTTTTAAAATATTACCACGCTCATTCATATTGAATACGATCAAATCAATATCATTATCCATACACATACTGATTGCGGTTGAATCCATAACTTGTAATCCTTTATTCAAGACATCCATATAATATAAGGAATTAAATTTTTTGGCATTTGGATTTTTCTTTGGATCACTATCATAGACGCCGTCTACCCCATTTTTTGCCATTAAGATCACATCAGCCCCAATTTCCGATGCTCGTAATGCGGCTGTCGTATCCGTTGAAAAATAAGGAGAACCCGTTCCTGCTCCAAAAATTACGACACGACCTTTTTCCAAATGACGAATCGCACGACGCAAAATGAAAGGTTCTGCCACTTCCTGCATATGGACCGCGGTTTGTACACGCGTATCTACACCTGCATTTTCCAATGCATTTTGTACCGCCAAGGCATTAATGACCGTTCCTAACATACCCATGTAATCACCTTGGGCACGATTCATGCCCATTTGAGCGAGCATCTTTCCGCGTATGAAATTACCACCACCAACAACGATAGCCAATTCCACTCCTTTTTGTTGAATTTCTTTTAATTCTTTGGCCAATCCAGCTAATACTTCTGGATCAAACGCTTGTCCATTCCCAGACAAAGCTTCACCACTTAATTTCAATAAAACCCGTTTATACATACGTTTTTACTCCTTTAAGTCTCTATCTCAAATTATACACTAAGAACAAATAATAAAAAAGAGCTATGAATACACATAGCTCTGAATAAAAGATCTTTATTTCATTTGTGCAGCAACTTCAGCAGCAAAATCTTCTTCTTTCTTTTCGATTCCTTCACCTACTTGATAACGGACAAAAGAAATAACTTCGGCCTTCTCTTCCTTCAAGTATTGAGAAACTGATTTCTTTGAATCCAAGAAGAATTCTTGATCCGCCAAGCATTGATCTTTGAAATGTTTCTTTACCTTACCCTTCAAGATATTTTCCAATACTTTTTCCGGTTTATTGGCCATTTTTGGGTCTTCCTTCATCATTTGCATTTGCAAATCTTTTTCATGATTGAATGCATCTTCTGGAATATCTGCTTCCGTTGCATAAATTGGATTCATAGAAGCCACTTGCATCGCTACGTTTTTCGCAACGGTATCATCGCCACCTTTAGTGACAACCAAACTAGAAATGGTTCCTCCCATATGCATGTATTGACCAAATGTTTCATCGTCTGCTTTTTCTACAATAGCTACACGACGGAAAGAAATTTTTTCACCAATTGTTGCCGTTGCATTGATGATTAGATCATTGATTTTTCCTTCAGATGTTTCCACTTCTAAAGCCGCTTCTGTCGTAGCAGGTTTTGCTTCTAATAATGCTTTTTCGATCACATCTAATAAATGTAAGAATTGCTCATTCTTTGCGACAAAGTCGGTTTCTGAATTCACTTCAAAAATGACACCTGTATTGCCTTGTGTAGCGACACGAGTCAATCCCTCAGCGGCAATACGGCCAGCCTTTTTTTGTGACTTCGCAATACCTTTTTCACGAAGCCAATCAATGGCAGCGGCTACATCACCTTTTGTTTCTGTTAATGCTTTTTTACAATCCATCATTCCTGCGCCCGTTTTTTCACGCAGTTCTTTTACTTGAGATGCCTTGATTGCCATATTTATCGATCTCCTTTTCTTATGAATTATTCAGCAGATTCTGCAGGTTTTTGTTCTGGTTTTGCATCTGCATGGTTTGCTTGGGTACCATTTGTACTACGATTGCGGTTGAAACGACGATTACGACGCTCTGCATTTCTTCTACGACGCTCTTCATTTCTTTGACGACGACGACGTTCGTTTTCAGCAATTTGTGCTTCTACATTCTTGATGACATCATCCATCGTTACATCTTCTTCATCATCACCTAAATAAGCCAATTCAAGCAATCCGCCCTTCGCGTCTACGATAGCATCGGCCATCAAAGTCGTGATCAATTCGATCGAACGTTGTGAATCATCATTGGATGCGATTGGATAATCGGCATCATCTGGATCACAGTTTGTATCCAACATAGCGAATACAGGAATGCCTAACTTTTTAGCTTCGGCAATTGCATTGTGCTCTTCTTTTGGATCAACAACAAAGATTGCATCTGGCAATTTCTTCATTTCCTTGACTCCACCTAAAGAGTTTTCCAATTTGGTTTTTTCTTTATGAAGACCAGCTTGTTCTTTTTTCGTATATACTTCAATTTTACCACTGGCTTCCATTTCTTCGATTTCAACCAAACGACGAACACGTTTTTGGATCGTACGGAAGTTTGTCAACATACCACCTAACCAACGTTTGTTGACATAGAAAGAGCCTGAACGCAAAGCTTGTGCTTCGATCGTTTCAGCAGCTGTCTTCTTGGTTCCTACAAATAAAACTTTACCACCACGTTCACTAATGGCTTTCAATTCAGCATACGCAGCTTCAATACCTTCCAACGTTGTGTCCAAATCGATGATATATACACCATTACGACTTGTATAGATGTATGGTTTCATCTTTGGATTCCAACGGCGAGTTTGATGTCCAAAATGTACACCATTCTCTAACAATTTTTTCATTGATACAATTTTTTCTGACATAAATGTCCTTCCTTTCCGTTACTCCTCCACCATTTCAAACGAATGCAACACAAAAAAGTGCACGGGCAAACGAATTCATGATGTGTGTATTTGCATATTCATGCTTTTTAATATTAACACAAAGCAGGAACCTTTTGCAAATTATCCTTTTAATTTCTGATAGATCTTATAGGCATGCTCATGAATCGGCAAAAGGAAAACACCCACCAATTCTTCGACTTGACCAGTAAATCCACGTTTAAAATCATACACGCCATAGCTTGGATCGTCTTTATCGAAGATGCCTGAAATACCATAAAAATCATATCGGTCAATATGATGATCAATTGCATATTGGATCATATACCATTGCAACGCATAGGGTGCATAAAACTTGCGAAAGGCATCATTGGTTGCACTATGCATATATACCACTTCTCCATTGGAAATGATAAAAAAGGTCGTGGCCATATTTAATACTGATCCATATTGTTGCTTTAATTGATCCGCTCGCCCTTGTTTTTTGGCATTAATAGCTAAATTTTCAGTCAATACCTTCGCTCGCTTCACAAATTTTTTTGAATTTGGAATTTGGGCTAACTTCATATCCACATCTGCTTTTTCTGCTTCCAACTGCTTTTGTTCCTGAACCAAATTTGCTTTAAAAGCATCCAGATCTAAATAAGCCAAAAGCAGCTTTCCATGATTGGTTTTGGTAAATTCCTTAATTTGTGAAACATAAAAATTGCGGTCTCGCTCTTCAAACCCCCGGCGCAAAGCTGTCTCTTTCATCATATTCAAGAAAATATCAACTTCATCCAAGCCTAATTCACGGACTTGAACGCCTTCTTTTTTGGTTCGATTGATGGACCAACGAGTTTGTTGATGAAAACTTTTTAACATCGTTTGTGCATCTCGATCTTTGAAATACAAAGAAAAGATCCATCGCATCTGACCTGTACCATAGCCACGCGTAAATCCTTGATGGATATAACCCGCCTTTTTCATATTTTCAACCACATAGCTATTATCAAACCCATTTGGTACAAGATTTCCATCAATGTCTCTTTCTTTATACAAAACATTCGGATCTACTTCTAGATATAGGCCTTTTTGTTTTTTTAAATATTTCTTGATTTCGGTCGTAAAGAAAGTCAACACATCCATGCGGTGATAATCCATTAAAAAGCCCCGTTGCGCATAAAAATAACGATATACTTTCATGACAGGAATGGATGTTAATGGCGTAGCTAAAACAATCTTGCCATTTTCCTTTACGCCAACGAATTCGACTTTCCAGCCTTCATCTTCTTTGACATGCATCGATTCTATCGCACTCATAAAATTTCCATATGGATGTTGTTGTTGAAATTGTTGATATTCAGTTTCGGTCAAATGACAAAATTCCATAATGATCCCTCACTCCTATATTTTTTTTACATGCGCCATGGGATGCGCTTGTTGATATGTACTTTTCATTTTAGATATAGATACATGCGTATAAATTTGTGTTGTCGATAAACTGGCATGACCTAAAAGTTCTTGCACAATACGAATATCTGCTCCATTATCCAACAGATGTGTCGCAAAACTATGACGAAACATATGTGGATGTACTTTCATAAGCATGCCGATATCATCCGCATGTTTTTGCATCAAATATTGGATGCCTCGTGATGTAAAAGCTTTCCCACGAGCATTCACAAATACATGATCATCCTTGGCAATCGTTTGCCAATAGCGCAACTTATAATCGCATAATGTTTTCTCAAAACCTTGAAAAAAAGGTACGATTCGTTGTTTGTCCCCTTTTCCGGTCAGATGAACAATTCGATCTTCTAGATCGATATCAGCCCAAACCAAATGCGTTAGCTCACCTACTCGTAAACCACATGCATATAACATCGTAAACATGGTTTTATCTCGTAATTGATTCAAATCACTGGTATCATAGGTGTCTAAAAAGTTTTGGATCTCATTCACAAACAAGAATTCCGGTATCTTTTGACGATGTTTGGGAGATTGAATCGATTCTAAAGGTTGAGCCTCTACTCCCATATATTCATTTAAATATCGATAAAACGAACGATAGGTCGATAACTTACGTGCCATGGTAGCTGGCTTGGCATCATGTGTTTGTTGAAATTGCGCAATAAAATTCAATATGGTGATGCGATCCACATCCGCAAAAGAAGTGATGCCTTGACTGGTCAAATAATCTCGAAGTTGATCTAGATCGTTCCGATAAGCAGCTTGTGTATCTTCGGATCGCGAATGCGCATTATACACATATTTTAGAAATCGGCCGATCCATTCATTCATAGCATTTCCTCGATCTCTTTGATGCGAGCAATAGCTTGCGACGCCATACGCTCTTTGCGCTCTTTCTTTTTACATTTTTCAGTAAAATGGACAATCCCAAAATTCGCATTCATGGGTTGAAAGTGCTTGGGATCACAATGCGTAATATAGTAGGCTTGCGAACCCATGATACACGTATTGCCAAACGCAATGGGTTGTTTTCCTTGGATCAAACGAGCCATGTTGATCCCGGCAATCATACCACTCGCACAACTTTCTACATAGCCTTCAACACCCGTTAATTGACCGGCAAAAAATAAATCATCGCGTTGTTTTGATTGATACGTTTCTCGTAATACTTGTGGACTTGAAAGAAAACTATTTCGATGCATGACACCATATCGCGTGATCTTTAAATGTTCAAGACCAGGAATCAGTGAAAAAACACGGCGTTGTTCAGGCCATGTCAAATGGGTCTGAAAACCAACTATATTATACATCGTAGCTGCCACATTATCTTGACGTAATTGTACAACCGCAACTGGATGCGCATTTTCATCTTTTTCTAATCCCACCGGTTTCAAAGGCCCAAATAATAAAGTCTTTTTACCTCGTTTCGCCATTTCTTCGACTGGCATACAACCTTCAAAGTATGTCTGTTCAAAATCATGAAGTTGGGCACATTGCGCATGAATCAAAGCATCATAAAATGCATCAAATTCAGTTTGATTCATTGGACAATTGATATAACTTGCTTCACCGCGATCATAACGTGATTTATAATACGCTTTGGAAAAATCAATGGAATCTTTTTCAATGATGGGTGCTGCCGCATCATAAAAGTGCAGTGCATCCGTTTGTACAAATGAATGAATCGATGCCGCCAAAGCATCGCTAGTCAATGGACCTGCCGCAATGATAGTGGGTCCATTCGGAATATCGGTAACTTCTTCATGGGTGATGCGAACAAGAGGCGAATGGGTCAGCGTATCGGTGATCATTTTTGAAAATTCTTGGCGATCCACTGCCAACGCACTGCCAGCTGGAACGGCATGGCTATCCGCCGCCTTCATGACGATGGAATCCAACATTCGTAATTCTTCTTTCAAAATGCCGACCGCATTTTGCATCGAATTTGAACGCAATGAATTCGAACAAACCAATTCAGCAAATTGTGCCGTATGAAAAGCAGCCGGCGATTTCACCGGCCGCATTTCAATCAAATGCACAGGAATATTTCGTTTTATCAACTGCCAGACTGCTTCACTTCCAGCTAATCCAGCACCAATCACTGTGACTTCTTGCATATTATCCTTCTTCTTTTTCCATTTCTTTTTTCTTTGTTTTCGGTTCTTTTTTTATATAATGACACTTTGGATAGTTCGAACAACCAATAAAGATCTTACCATAACGAGATCGACGACGCACCAATTCATGACCACATTCTGGACACATTTCACCCGTTGGTTCTGGTTTCGCTTTTTCTTTTAAAGGCACGATGGTCTTACATTTTGGATAATTCGAACAAGCCCAGAATTCACCATAGCGGCCTCGTTTGATGACCATCTTTCCGCCACAATTGGGACAGATTTTTTCTTCGCCTTGCGCTTCTTTAGGAACATCTAATGTTTCGGTATGCTTACATTTTGGAAAATTGATACAAGAAATAAATTTACCATAGCGACCATTGCGATAGACCAATTCACCGCCACAATCGGGACATGTCCGTCCCACTCGCTCCAATTCCTTCTTGGGCATCTTTTCATACGCTTCGTCAACAAGTGGGGCAAAGAAATCATAGAATTTATGCAAATAAGCAATATTATCTTGCTGCCCTTCAGCAATTTCATCCAAAGACTTTTCCATATTGGCGGTATATTCCACATTGATGACACTTGAGAAATATTGTTGAAGTTTTGAATCCGTTAAAACACCTTGTTCGGTTGGCTTGAATACTTTTGTGCGCGATGTTTCAGATGTTTTTTCTAAAGTGACATAACCTCGCTTTTGAATCGTATCAATAATGGTTGCATAGGTACTTGGACGACCAATTGACTTTTCTTCTAGGTCCTTGATCAACTTGGCTTCGGTATATCGAGCAGGTGGTTCAGTAAAATGTTGTTTACTATCAATGGCTACGTGCTCTAATACTTCGTTTTCAGCCAATTTCGGCAATAGTTCATTCGTCGATTTTTCATACTTACCATATACTTTCGTATATCCATCAAACGTCATAACTTGTCCACTGGCTTTAAATTGACAGCCATTGTTGTCGATCAATACGGTTGTCACGTCAAATTTAGCATCATGCATCAATGAAGCTAACGTACGAGCATAAATCAATGAATACAAACGAAATTCATCATTATTTAAATAGGTTTTGATGGATTCCGGTGTACGCGTGATATCCGTAGGACGAATGGCTTCATGGGCATCCTGTGCATTTGCACTATTTTTTTGATGTGCTTTCCCCATATATTCTTTTCCAAATGTTTGCTCGATATAGTTTTCTGCATCCTGTACAAAAATTGGTGATAATCGCGTTGAATCCGTACGCATATAGGAAATCAATCCTTCTTGGCCAGATCCAACATCAATTCCTTCGTACAAGCGTTGAGCAACACTCATGGTTTTCCGTGCACCAAAATTTAACTTCGTACTCGCTTCTTGTTGCAGCGTGGATGTTGTGAATGGTAAACGTGCTTTTTTGCTTTTCGAACGCTTGGTCAATTTGGTGACCACATATTCTTCATGGCAACGATCCACCACAGCTTTCGCATCGTCTTCATTATTTAATTTTGCTTTTTTGCCATCTACTTTATCCAAGACCGCTTCAAATGTCTTTTTTCCCTTGGTTACATTGGCATGTACGGTCCAATATTCTTTGGGTTTAAATGCATTGATTTCATTTTCGCGCTCAACGATCAATCGCAAGGCGACCGATTGAACACGTCCTGCCGATTTGGACTGAATTTTATTTCGTAATAATTTGCTTAATTTAAAACCAATGATACGGTCCAACATACGTCGTGTTTCTTGTGAACGAACCAGATCCATATCGATATGGGTCGGATGTTCTAAAGCATCTAAAACCGCTGGCTTGGTAATTTCGTGAAAAACGATCCGATTGGTCGTATTTACATCCAGATCCAAGACGCGTGCTAAATGCCATGCGATGGCTTCCCCTTCACGGTCGGGGTCGCTTGCCAAATAAACATCTTGCGCATTTTTGACATCGGCTTTTAATTCTTTGACAACATCTTTTTTATCTTTACTAATGGTATAGGTTGGCTCAAAATCATGATCGACATCGATTCCTAATCCTTCTTTTCCACGTGTAGCAAGATCACACACATGTCCCTTACTGGAAACCACTTTATAATCGTTTCCTAAGTATTTTTCAATCGTCTTCGATTTTGAAGGCGACTCGACAATCACTAAATGTTTTTTCATGGTCCTTCCCCCAATTCAAGTTACATAAAACAATAAAATCACTTTTTTGTCAATCACAATATCGTATCCAAAGCCGATGGATCGGGTATGATCATGGCTCCCGCTTCAATTAAATGATTGCATCCTGGATAGGTTTCATTTTCAAAAGCAGTCGGCAAACAAAACACTGGAACCCCTAATGTGTTGCATTCATTGACAGTCAACATAGTGCCGCTTTTATGGGTAGCCTCAATGACGATCAAAGCATCAATGCTACCAGCAATCAACCGATTCCGCCAAGGAAAATGCGAACGATAAGGTGGCGTATCCAAAGGATATTCGCTCATGATCAATTGATGCAACGACATCGATGCATATAAGTCGGCATTTTCTTTTGGATAGATGCGATCGATCCCACACCCAATAAAACCAATCGTATCGCTGGCCATGCGATGGGCTTGTCCATCGATGCCTTTCGCCAAACCACTTACGATACAATATCGATCACGTAGACGTTTCACGACTGTCGATGTATTGATCAATGCTTGAGAAGAGCATTGACGAGCTCCAACGATGCCAATGGATGGTTGATCCAACAATTCGAGTTTTCCCTTATAGAATAAGATCCATGGTGGATAGCGCAAACGACGAAAACAAATAGGATACGCATCATCCATGATCGTGACATAGTTTGTGGTACACGTGACCGGCTGATAGGGTTGGTTGTTTTTAATGGCTTGACCAATGGCGCTCCATTGCCCATGGTATTGGATCGCATAGGATAAAATGGCTTTTGATAATGTATTTTTCATATGTTCCTATACGAAAAAAAGACGCTAAGCGTCTAAAATAATTTGATTTCCAATGCTTCTTTGACGGGCCCATAGCTTTTTCGATGACAAGGTAAGACACCATATCTTTCCAGGGCAGCTTTATGAGCTTTGGTTGGATATCCTTTATGTTTCGCAAATCCATATTGTGGATAGAGGGCATCCAAATGCTGCATATAATGATCTCTCGATACTTTCGAAAGAATACTGGCAGCCGCAATAGAAATTGATTTATGATCACCTTTTATAATGGAATATACATTTTTATCCACACCTGGCAATTTCATGGCATCCGTTAAAACAATCGATACCGGGGCTGCCATCGCAATTTCAATCATCGCATCTTGGCATGCTTTATATATATTTTTTCGATCAATGGTTGGCTCATCCACAAAACATATGTCATACCAAAGTGCATCTTTTTTGATCAAAGAAAATAAAGTTTCACGTTTTTTTTCAGTCAATTTCTTGGAGTCATCCAATTCTTTATTTTCATATCCATAAGGAAATACCACTCCACTCACGACCAGAGGTCCAGCCATGGGTCCTCTTCCAGCTTCATCAATACCCACGAGAATCTGGTCATGATCCCATTCCAATGGATGCTCAATCATTTGGAAACTCCCAAGTGATCCGTCCACATTTATTGTCGCGTATATCTTTCACAAAACTTTTCATCAATCGCTCTTCATCGATTGCTTTTCCTTGAAACATACCGCGTTTTCGGCCAATTTCTAAAAGTGTTTCATACGGTGTAGATTGAATTTCAATCTGATAATACTGGATAAGTGCATCGGGACAATTCTTTATCATCCAATCACAAGCAAACAAAGCCAGGTCTTCCATCGCGACAACTTCATCGCGTACCGCTCCCAACAAAGCTAATTTTAAGCCGATTTCTTCATCATCAAATTTTGGCCATAAAACCCCTGGTGTATCTAATAATTCAATATCCGCATTAAAACGAATCCATTGTAACGATTTTGTGACTCCGGGACGATTGGCTGTTTGTGCTGCTTTCTTATGGGCTACAGTATTAATAAAAGTACTCTTTCCTACATTTGGGATACCACAAACCATAGCTCGCAAAGGACGAGGACGGATACCTCTACGCTTTTGTTTCTCAATCAAAGGTTGACAAAGTATTTTTCCCGCATGGGAAATCTGCGCTTTAAAATTTTGATGGAGCAAATCCAATGCCAAGACCTTCACGCGATGATTTTCGAGTTGATGGACCCATTGTTGGGTCATTTCCGGATTGGCTTTATCAATTTTTGATAAAACGATCAAATGAGGCTTATTTTTGATCATTTGTTCAAGCATGGGATTTTTGGACGAAATAGGAATTCGTGCATCACGAATTTCAATCACAAAATCGACCAATTTCAAATATTGTTCCATCTCTCGCTTGGCTTTGGTCATATGACCAGGAAACCACTGAATCTTAGGCATTATTTACCTCCAATGGCATTTAAAGGCCAGATTACAAAAATACCATCACCAAAAATTTGCGATTTTTTGATTGGACCGACATCTTTATATCGAGAGTCCTTCGAATACGGACGGTTATCTCCCATCACAAAATATTGATCCTTACCTAGTTTTACAGCCGAAAAATCCATATTGAAATAACCATATTCATCAATCATTTTTTGACGATATGAAGAAGAAATATAGCTGGATTCATCCAGTGCTTTGCCATCAATGTAGATGATTTCATCTTTACATTCGATCGTTTCTCCGGGCAAACCAATAATGCGTTTGACCCATTTTTCATTTTGTTGCGTATCTTCATTGTACATATCCACAACAACAATATCTCCACGAGTTGGTTGCCGAAAAGCAAGATTAATGATATTGGTGAATCCATATTCCCCATTTTGTAAGGTTGGTACCATACTACGTCCCGATACATTCACAGGATATGCGATGAAATGCATGAATAAAAGAATGACCAGAGCACTGATCGCAAATACTTTGATAAAATCAAGAATATCTTCGCTCAGTGTTCGTTCATCATCTCGATCATATTCGATCTTTTTTTTCTTATTGATCTTTTTCACTGGGAAAACCTCCTATCGTCTTAATAAAAAAGCCGTCGAAACGGCTTCAGTTTATCGTATTTCTTTTAAACGAGCAGATTTTCCAGAACGTCCTCTTAAATAACCTAGCTTGTTACGACGAACCTTACCATTTCGTACGACTTCGATCTTTGTGATAATTGGTGAATGCAATGGGAACTTACGTTCAACACCAATTCCACTTGACATTTTACGTACGGTAAAAGTTTCAGAGATTCCTCCACCACTACGTTCGATGACTACACCTTCGAATACTTGGATACGAGATTTGCCACCTTCTTCGATCTTAACGTGTACACGTACTGTACTTCCTGAACGGAAGGCAGGAATATCACTTTTTAATTGTGATTTTGTGATTTCATTCACTAAATTTAGATTCATTTCTATGTCCTCCTTTTTCGTTTTCGATGATCTTGTTCATTCACAAAACTGCCAGCGGAACACATCGGCATAAATGCTTAACTATATTATCTTATTTTTCCTTACTTTTCAAGATAGAATCGACAATTTCTTGATCTTCTATGCTTAATTTTTGCTGTTTTAATAAATCCGGACGATGAAGAGCGGTATTTTTTAATGCTTGTTTGTGACGCCAGTTGGCTATATTGGCATGATGCCCACTTAATAATACATCGGGTACCTTTTTGCCATCATAAATTTCAGGACGCGTGTATTGGGGATATTCCAATAACCCATGACTAAACGAATCATCGCTGCTGGAATCTTTCTTAATCACCCCATCCACCATGCGCACGATTGCATCACACATCACTTGGCAGGCTGGTTCTCCTCCTGTCAATACAAAATCACCCAGTGATACTTGCATATCGACATAATCGCGGATTCTTTCATCAAATCCTTCATAATGCCCGCAAATAAAAATGAGATGAGACTTTTTTGATAAATCGATTGCCATGTATTGATTGAAGGTCTTTCCTTGCGGGCTTAGTAAAATAACGGTACTTTCTGGTGTGCGAATGGAGGCCAATGCATCGAGAATGGGTTGACACATCAAAACCATACCGGCCCCACCCCCATAGGGCGTATCATCTACATGACCATGTTTTTCATGTGTAAAGGAACGAAAGTCAATGGTTTCAAAGGAAAATAAGCCTTTTTCATAGGCTCTTTTGATGATGCTCGTGGATAAAAATGCATCAAAGTAAGAAGGAAAGAGCGTCAAAATCGAAATCTTCATCGTAAGCCTGCCATTTCTTGGATGATGATCTTTTTTTCATCAACATCCACTAATTGAATAAACGTAGGTACATAAGGGCACAAGAAATTTTCTTCCTTTGTGCCAATTCGTAACACTAGGTTCGCACCTGTTTCTAAGATTTCCAAGACTTTGCCTAATCTTTCGCCTTGTGCATTGTAAACATCACAATCCATCAATTCATAGAAATAATAGTGTCCTTCTGGTAAGGGAGGTAGATCTGAAATGGGAATAAAAAGATCTTTGGTTTTTAATGCTTCTGCTTGCTCGATGGTCGTGATGCCTTCGAATTTTACATAACCAAATCCCTTTTGCATACGAAACGATTGGACAACCATCTTTGTTTGATCGGCTAAGTACAATTCTCGACCCGTTTGAAAACGATCATCTACATCATCCGTGATCAAATAAAGCTTACATTCTCCTTTTAGACCGTGTGTATTGATTATTTTAGCAACCTTTACCATAAAATACCTCCTAAAAAAACAAGGATGTGAAAAGTCACATCCTAATACGATTCGAATTTCACAGAAATTCTTTTGTGTTCATCGCGTGCAGCAATCGACATCATTTGACGAAGACTGGTAGCCATGGAACCATGACGCCCAATCAAACGAGCAACATCTTCATTGTTTGCATACACATACAATAAGATCTCATTTTCATTGGTTGATGTCATTGTTTTTACAGATAAACTGTTCTTATCCTCTACCAATGGCGCACACAGATCATAAAGCGTTTTTTCTAGATCGACCATAGTTATTTAGCCAATTTAGACTCATGGAATTTTTTCATAAGTCCTTGTTTAGATAAGATCGAACGAACTGTATCTGATGGTTGTGCACCATTTTGTAACCACTTCATTACTTTTTCTTCATCTAAAGAGACTTGTGCCTCATCGTTCAATGGATTATATGTACCTACTTGTTCAATGATACGTCCATCACGAGGACTACGAGAATCCGCTGCTACGATACGATAGAAAGGATGACCCTTTTTACCCATTCTTTTTAAACGTAATTTTACCATACGATATACCTTCCTTTTCTTGATTGCTTCCCTACTATACCAAACCGATAAAATGGTGTCAAGTATTTTTACTTGACACCTATCTATTTATTTTCTTTTCTTTTTTCTTTTCTTTTTCATTTTTTTACTACCAGCATGTTTGGAACCACCTGGCAAGCCACCGCCTCGCTGCATATTTTGTAGCGCAGACATATTTGGCATACGACCACTCGACATCATTCGGGTCATCGATTGCATCTGTTCCAATTGTTTGATCAATTTATTGACATCAGCAACTTTGACACCCGAACCCTTTGCGATTCGATTTTTGCGGCTCGCCTTTAAAACTTCAGGATGGTCTCTTTCATACGGTGTCATCGACTGAATGATGGCTTCGGATCGTTTCATTTCACTATCGACTACGTCCGTATCCATATTTCGAGCCAATTTATTCAGGCCTGGAACCATCTTCATCATATTTTGGATGGAACCCATTTTCTTGACTTGTCCAAATTGGTCCAGCATGTCATTAAAGGTAAAAATGCCCTCTTGCATACGTTTCGCAGTTTTTTCTTGAACTTCCATATCGAGTCGTTCTTGTGCTTGCTCGACCAACGTCATGACGTCACCCATACCTAAGATACGATCGGCCATTCGATCCGGATGGAAGGCTTCCAAGTCATCTACTTTTTCACCATTGGATACAAATAATACCGGTACTTGCGTAATGCTGCGGACCGACAACAAGCCACCACCACGTGCATCACCATCTAATTTTGTCACAACTAGGCCAGTAATAGACAATTGCTCATTAAAATCCTTTGCTACGGTCACAATGTCTTGACCGGTCATCGCATCGACGGTCAATAAGATCTCGTCGGGTTGGACAAGAGCTTTCATATCAGACAATTCTTGCATCAATGCTTCATCGATATGTAAACGACCAGCGGTATCAAAAATCACCAAATCTTTTTGACGATCATTCGCATAATCCAATGCTTGTCGAGCAGTCTGGACCGCATTGACATTTGCACCCAAGGAAAAGACTTCCACATCGATTTCTTTCCCCAATGTTTGTAACTGTTCAATAGCGGCTGGCCGCACCACATCACAAGCAACCAATAGAACCCGTTTTTTTAATTTTTCCTTACAATATTTCGCAATTTTTGCGGATGCAGTCGTTTTACCTGTACCTTGTAGACCCACCATCATGATGGTTGTCATGCCTTGCTTCTTGAAATGAATCTGTGCATCTTCTTCGCCCAATAGGGTCTGGACCTCATCATGAACAATCTTAACGACCATTTGTGAAGGATTTAAAGATTCCATGACCTCTTGGCCTAATGCTTTTTCTTTGACATCCGCCACAAAATTTTTTACTACATCATAATTGACATCCGCTTCCAGAAGGCTCATACGCACTTCTTTCAGCATGTCATTCATATTCTTTTCGGTCAGCTTACCCTGTCCAGATATTTTTCGCATCGCCTTGGAAAGACGATCACTCAATGATTCAAATGCCATGTTTTTTCTCCTCAATTATTCCTTGTCTATTCTATCATACTCCATACTAATGACCAAAATCTTCCTGTGTAAGGGTAGAATAGCCCAATCGCCATAACACGAAACGACGCCATGCCAAATAAGCGACATGATAGATGGAATGGATCTGTTCCCAATCAATAGTTGCTGGTACATATTTTGCATGATTCTTTTGTCGAAGCATGGTATATAAGATCATCATATCCGCATTAAAATATAGTTGATCAAAATGAAATGTTTCTTTTGGATAGACTTTCTTTAAATAAGTATCCTGATATTCAATTGAATCTCGCATTTGATAGATCATTTCTACATTCATTCGATTGGTCAAAGAACCTGCATGTTGTACATAATGATAGTATCGTGAAGACACATTACCAATTTTTTTGGCTTTGATCATGGTTTTAAAAATGGTATACGCATCTTCAAAACGAGATCTATTTTCAGGAAATGTGATTCCCTCAAATAATTTTTTCTTATATAACTTCGCCCATGGATAATTATTGATACCTGTTCCTCTTGCCAAAGAATGCAATGCTTCAATCGATGTCATTGTCCCCGTTTTACAACCCCTTCGATAGAAACATCCAAAGGAACAATCAATCACATAACCACATGTCACTAAATCACAATGATTCTCTTCCATATAACGAACCATGACTTCAATTGTTTCAAGATCCATGTGATCATCACTATCGACAAACATCACATAGGTTCCCGATGCCAACTGTAACCCTCGATTTCGAGCTGTAGAGACACCTGCATTTGGATATGTAAAAAGATGTACGTTGGAATATTCTTGTACATATTCTTTGGCAACATCGCAAGAATGATCTTGCGAGCCATCATCGATCAATAATATTTCAATCTCTTTGTAGGTTTGATTCACTAGCGAATGTAAACATTTTTTAATATAGGCTTCCGCATTATATATAGGTACAATAATACTGACTAGAGACATTCGGTCCTCCTCTAAGAATGGCTACGATTTTTTTGGATGTCTTCCAATAATTCATAAAAAATATCAAGATCTTCCGTATCTGGATTCTCATTGGCATAATCCATAAAATGAGCCAAAAAATCTGTAGCTTCGCCTTCTTTATGTAGCAGCCCCATGGATACAAAGGCCATGTAAGCAACCAATCCATTGGGCATGGCCATTTGATAATGTTGAAAAACTTGATCAAATTGGCACAAATAAAATTCAAAAACAACACGTAATTTATAATAGTCCTCAAAACTTTCTGGATCCATGGTCTGTAAATACTTGAATCCCTCTTCATATTTATGGGTGCGTAAATAATAACGCATCACCAAACGATAATATTCTTGTTCTTGTCGGATATCGTGAAAAAAAGGCTTTTGATCTATGAACCATTCCGATAATTCCATATCTTGCATAACTTGCGCAAAGTGAAATATATATAAGAAGATGTCCATATCCTTTTTGGCATCTTGTAAATGCATCAGAATATACTTTTTATAATTTCGATTTTGCGTTCTTTGATAAGCAGATAAATGAAATTGAATGGACTGCAACATCGATAATGAATCATCATCTGGCATATGGATCAATGTATCATAGAGTTGGTTTGCTTGATCATACGCTTTATTGCGATCATATAAACTAGCTAATTCATCCAAATGACGAAGATTGGGTACTTCTTTATACAACGCTTCCGCAATAGCAATGGCTTGTGAAACATCATCTTTGGAAATATGATATTGAATCAGATATTCTTTCTGTCTACATGGATCATGGATTTGTTGAATGAATTCAAATGCAAGATCCAACTTTTTCAGCCACAAAAATTTTTCACATACATCATAGATTCCTTTTGGTTCCAGTTGTATATAACGTTTTAAATATTCTTTACATAAATGCTCACGATTCTCTAATCCATAGGCAATGCCACAATAATATAAGGCTTTCTTATTTTGTGATTGATCCAATAAAACATCTTCGAAATAGGAGATGGCTTGAGGATATTGTTGTAGTTTCATAGCACATAATCCCAACATGTATCGGATATGTAATGCCGAAGGATCATCGGCATTGATATCACATTGTTGATAAATCATTTGTGCTTTCTTAAATTGATTTTTACCAAAATATCCATCCGCTAAACGTTCTTTGATCAAGGAATTATGCATATGATGCCCTAAGGCTTCTTCCATGATCTGAATCACGGTTTCATAGTCTTCGATTTGGATCAATAAATCGGAATAAGATAAATAGTAGAAAACATCCTTTCCAAATTCTCTTTTATATATTTCCAAATAGTCGAATGCGAGATCTTTTTGATCACGGATAATGAATTGGGAAATTTGATTCTGTAAATCGGTTTTATTCATATGTATTATGATACTCAAAAAAAAGAAGAGAGTAAACATAAAAAAAGACCCGGCAGCGTGCTAGGTTCGCAGGGGCAGGCCCAACTATCTTCGCCGCGGGAGTGCTTAACTTCTGTGTTCGGGATGTCAACAGGTGTATCCACTCCGCTATCGCTACCGGATCGTG
>NZ_JALBUS010000027.1:0-17831 GCF_033971885.1 Absicoccus intestinalis
CGCTATCTTTGTCAACACGCAAAATGATGAATTGTCCAGCTTTTGCGTGTTTCGCAACAAAAGGTGCTTCCACGACCAATTTGGTAACGGTAGGATTCAACACCTCTTTTTTTAGAATCTTATACATTTTTATCACCCATCCATTTTCATAAGACTGAAAATATTATACAAAAAATTCATTCATTCGTCACGAAGTATTAAAAAAGCAGAAAATTACTTCTGCTCCTTTAACATCCTTTCCCCATTGATCTCGCAATCCGGATCAAAATAAACCATAGGTGGATTATCGGACAATCCTTTTGTATAATTTCGATTATTCAAATACGACAAAAAAGCTTCTTCTTTGGTTGAATCCTCGATAGCTTCTACAAAAAGATCAACGGCCTTTTGTGCTCTTTGCAAGGCATGATCATAAAGATCCAAAAAGCTATCGGTCGATACTTTATCGGCATCACATGGATGGGTCCATTCTTTATGTAATAAATTACATACATCACAAGGATCATCGGCCTCATTCGGTACGATCATACCAGAAACCAAACCAGATTGTTTGATGGTTTCTTCGATGGTTTGAAATGCTTTTAACTTCTTACCTTTTCGATCATATAATAATTTTTGAATTTGTGCCCATTCATTGAGCGCCTGTAAGATTTCATGAGGTTTGACTTGTACCCCATATACCTTCTTTGCACAATTGACATAAATACGTGCTATAGCACGTACATCATCAATATCGACTTCACACACTTTATAAACCGGATAATCTTTGATGGTCTTCTCTTTCTTTATTTTTAGAACAATGGCATCCAACAAAGACTCCATTCGATGATGACGGAATTGACTGGCTGAATCGCCACTTCCGGTGCGCCAGAAAATATATGGATGTGTTGTTGAATCCAATGCCCAATGTGTTAAATGTCCCATCATATAAGCAATTTCATCTTGATACACATCCTCTTCTTGTTCGTTTCGAATCACATCCAATGCTTGATGATAAAAATCATTGATACCGCGTCGATGGCAATATTTTCCTAAGGTACGCACATGACTTTTTTCTTGTACTTTTTTTGGCGTGGTACCATGAAAATATAAATAATCCGGCCCATTCGCACCGATTTCATACAATTGAGAACGATTTTCTAAGAGGGCTTTCTGTTTCGACGTCATGGTTGTGTTTGCGAGTTCTTGTGCAAAGATGACATGCGTATAAATATTTGGCATGTTTATTCCTCCTTCACTAAATGGATCAGTCCATGATATACAATATATTCCGCAAAAGTATCCATCGAACAATACGTTCGAATATTTTCACGAATTTGTTCTTGTTCATCCGCATCTTCTTGATCAAAGGATCGGTAGGCTTGGACCGCATGTAACCCATTTTGGATATCCAATTGCGTATACGAATATTCTTTGGTAAAAACAGGCAATACATTTTTCAAAGAATAGTGTCCCCGCATTCGATTATCATAGAAAATACCTAATTCAAATGGCTTGGAAAGATCGATCATGCGCGAACAAATTTGATCCAATTGATCCGCATAAGCAGGAAATTGTTCACTTAGTTGTTTTAATCGTAACTTTTCTGCACCTTCCATATTATAAACCAAGATACTGCCAGTTTGGGGAACCGATGCAAGCAAAGATTCAATAAAAGCTTGTCGACAATCTTTGGCACCAAAAAAATCTTTATGAACCAATTTTCCCGTTTGGTCTTCCACATGTAAGCTATATTGAAAACACAATACATCAAATGGTTTCATGCGCGCATAAGGTGGAATCGCAAAGGTATCCCATTCAAAATCCAAATAAGAAATGGGATATTGAATTTGTTTGAGCCAATGTTCCATCGCAATCCGATCCAAAAAGTATCCATATCGACTGGCCATGACTTGGGCATATTGCAGACGATACCCTTCTATTTGATCAATGGGCATATCTTTGATATGGCAAATATCGGCTTTGTAAGCATCCAATTTAAATTGTGATGTCGTTAAAAACAAAACCGAATCATCGGGTAAATGACTTTCATCAAAACAATGGGAATAAAATAGACATCGACGTCCAGCCGTACATTGTTTGGTTCGTTCATAGTGGGGTGGTCTTGAAACATCAAGTAATTCTTGGGTCGTATCGATCCATTGATCCAGATCAATTTCACAATTTGCGATACACTCAGCAATGGTATGATGGAGTTTATTTCGGCGATTGAATAATTGATCACTTTCACACAACAAACTTTGCACATCGAGTGCGTCTTTTCGAATGTAATCTTTATTGATATAGATGATCTTATGTTCCGTAATGGCAATACCGCTCTTTGCCGCAATCATTTGATTGATCTTCATGAGCGTAGCTTCACTTTCTTTTGGATAGGCACTCAAATGAGGATAGATTGCTAAATACCCATTCTTCATTTTTTTCAATACCGGAATCTTGGTTCGGCATCCACGATATTCAAATCGAGCATATAACAGAACATCGGTTTGTTTCAATCGGTCCAATGTCTTTTCGTTGGTATCATTTGGTTGGCCAGATGGTTGATCTTCCACATGAAGATATTGTTTCCATAAGGTGGAAAAAGGAACATCCATATGATAAAAACTAAAATATGGCATAGAAATATATGTATGATTCCAACATAATTTTGGACAACGTTGCGCTTGGATCAAATCGTTTACGTGTATCATTGTATTCACCTGTCTCATCATACTATATATTTTCGCAAAATCAATTGTAATTGGGCTTGATACGCTTGCCGGACATGGTCTGGAGCAATAATTTCAACTTGATCGGCAAAGGAAAATAATTGTCGATAAAACACGAAAAAATCTTCAACTAAAAATTGAAAGACATTGTCTTTTTCTTTCATATCCATGCCCCAATACAATTCTCTAAATTGGGGTTGTACTTCCGGATCTACCCGTACAAATACCCGGACAAATTCACCCTTGATCAATGAATTTTTTCCCACATATTGTTCAATATGAAAATGAGAATCACGTAAAAATTTTCTTTCTTGAAACACACACGCAAACATACGTTCTTGG
Source organism: Absicoccus intestinalis (assembly GCF_033971885.1). Lineage (NCBI taxonomy): Bacteria > Bacillati > Bacillota > Erysipelotrichia > Erysipelotrichales > Erysipelotrichaceae > Absicoccus > Absicoccus intestinalis. Next base: position 3,051 of record NZ_JALBUS010000027.1, read on the forward strand.
GAAATACGATAGATACGATAATCGTTTCGTTTGTGTGAATAGCCTAAAACATAATAGGCATCATGATAATGAATGATTTCATACGGATCCATCAAAAAAGTGTCGGCATGATCTTGATTGCGACTTTGGTACGTTAAAAGGACACAGTGCTTTTGTTTCAAAGCTTGCTGCATCGTTTCCATCATATCTTTTTCTTTGTCGGTCATTGAAAGGTTGGGCGCATCCATATAGATTCGTTGTGGCGGCAAGGCAGAAGACGTTGAATTCAAAACCTTGTCAATGGCTTCATTGAGTTCGGATTCTTTTTCATAACCTTGGGCATGCATAAATTCCCGTGCTTCCATCAATGCTTGTTTCTGTGCCGGACTCAAAGCCAAAACAGGAAATAAATTGGTTTCATCCAAGCGATATCCACCATAGCGTCCTTTGTATTCTTTGATATTGTAGCCAGCCGTGATCAATTCTTTTTTGAATTCCCGAATGTTCCGTGGATTGGTTTCTAATTCATCCGCTAATTGCTGGGTATTCATCTTCCCTCGTGCTTTGAGCAGCAATAACATTTTTATACATAAACTCGTTCGATTCATACAACCTCGCTAATAAGCAAATCGTTGGGGAAATTCACCAAACCCTCTTTGTGGCTGATAATGTTTTGGAATGATCCCACGATATGCGAGGGGCTGGATCACAGATCCATATCCGTGTTCTAGCGCAAAGCCAAAGGCTTCTTGCGTTTGTTTTGCACCCGCATCGATCAATACTTCGATAATTTTTTGATTTTGGGTACAAATAGCATGGATCAAAATAGGAAATCCATTAAAGACCCAGCTCGGATCCGCCCCGTGTTTTATACAAAACAATACCTCATTTTCATTTTCGTTCCAAACCGCATTGAGTAAATGCAATGCAAGTTGTTTCTCAGACATCTTTATCCCTTCTTTCAGGGATATCATAATGAATATATAGACATTATTTCTGTCAATATATGTCTTTTTTAGATAATCGTTTCGCTTCATTTTCTTGTAACAATCGATAGATCGATGAAAACAATGGAATAAAGATGACCATGCCTAAGACCCCGCCAATACTTGCACCAACCGTGATCGCAACAATGATATACATTGATGGAATACCCACGGATTTACCGACCACATTGGGATAAATAAAGTTTCCTTCCACTTGCTGGATAGCAATAAATAGAATCAAAAAAGATATTCCCTGGGTCGGGCTTTGCAGCATGATGAATAAAGAACATAAGATAGCAGCCACCAAAGCACCAAACATAGGAACCAAAGCACCAATCGCAACGACAAATCCACATAATAGTGAATATGGCAAATGGAAAATAGTACTAAAAACAGTCACCAATGTACCTAGGATCAAACATTCTAATATGGTGCCGCCAATATATCGAGCAAACGTATATTTAAATACATGATAGATATGATTCCCTGTTTCATAGGCGTTTTTTGGTAAATACGCTTTAAAAAGGGAGCGAACATCCGATATAAAGCGTTTTTTATTGAATAGCACAAAAATAGAAAACACAAAGGCCAAAAAGAAAGTCGTCATCCATGAAATGGTGGTCGTAATCAGATTATTGACTTGTGTGACCATCTTGCTATCACCAAACACAAATGAAGAAGCTGCTTCCAAATGACTCCAAATATTGCTTTGATTGATAGATTCTACATCGATCATACCAATGATTCGTTGTAAAGCAGGACTAAAAGAAGTCACACGCAAAGCGGTGGCTTTCACATGCCGGAGTGTCGATGGTAAATTTTCAATTAGATTTTCAATCGATCCGACGACTTGGGGAACGATGGAAAAGAAAAAAGCTAAAATAATAAATACAAATAATAAGATCGATACAATGTTTAAAATGCGACGCGATACTTTTGTATCTTTCATATGAAACAATCGATTTCCTACATTTAAGAGAGCATTGGTGATGATATTAAATACAAACGCAAGTCCAAGACCCAGAATAAAAGGAAAAAGAATCGATAGGATCCAAGCAAAAAAATGGCCTATTGATCCTATATATATGACCAATAGAACGACAATGGCTGCAAATAGAATAATATATTCATAAAAATTAGCTTTTTTTTGGTATTCTTTCGGGACATGAAACATAATCAACCCATCCTTATGGATACATTTTAACGCATTCGCTCTTTCAGGACAAATTTCATGTTAGAATATAAACAGATGGAGGATTACGAAATGAAAATCGTTGATGATTATTTTGGTTGTGATGTATTTGGACCAGAAGCTATGCAAAAATATCTACCACATTCGGTTTATAAGACCATGATGGATGTCATGGAAAATGGCAAGGAACTCCCTGCTTCGATTGCCGATATTGTGGCCAATGCTATGAAGGACTGGGCTACCCAAAAAGGAGCCACCCACTTTACGCATTGGTTCCAACCTATGACAGGCATTACGGCAGAAAAGCACGATGCCTTTATCAATCCGACCGGACCCAATAATGTGATTAGTGAATTTAAAGGAAAAGAATTGATCAAAGGAGAACCCGATGCATCCAGTTTTCCAAGTGGTGGATTACGAGCCACTTTTGAAGCCCGTGGATATACCGCTTGGGATCCCACAAGTTATGCCTTTGTGAAAGATAAGACTTTATATATCCCTACCCTATTCTGTTCTTTTGATGGTTCTAGTTTGGATAAGAAAACAGGTTTATTGCGTAGTATCGATGCCCTGAATGCAGCAAGTGTTCGTTTATTTAATGTCATGGGTTTTAATACCAAAAAAATTAACGTGACCGTTGGACCGGAACAAGAATATTTCTTGATCGATGAAAAATGGTATAAAGAACGCATGGATCTTATGATCACAGGACGAACCTTATTTGGTTGTCCACCTGTAAAAGGACAAGAATTGGATGATCATTATTTTGGAAATATCACACAACGTGTGAAATCCTTCATGGAAGAAGTCGATGAAGAATTGTGGAAATTGGGTGTCTATGCCAAAACGGAACATAAGGAAGTGGCTCCTTGCCAATTTGAATTAGCACCGGTCTATAGTTCCTTAAATTATGCGAGCGATCAAAATCAACTTATGATGGAAGTTCTCCGTAAGGTTGCCCATCATCATGGTTTGGTTTGTCTGCTTCATGAAAAACCTTTTGATGGTATCAATGGTTCTGGTAAACATGATAATTGGTCAATTTCTGATGATAAAGGCGAAAACATTCTTGAACCTGGTGATTCACCGGAAGATAACATTCGTTTCTTAACAGTCTTAGCAGCCATCATCAAAGGGGTCGATGAATATCAAGATCTTTTACGTTTGAGTGTAGCCACTGCAGGTAATGATCATCGTTTGGGTGCGAATGAAGCTCCACCAGCCATTATTTCGATTTATCTAGGAGAAGAACTGACAGCCATTTTAAAGGCCATTGCTTCGGGAAAAGAATATGTCGATCACATCAACACCAAGTTGGAATTGGGTGTATCTTGTTTACCACAAATTTCAAAAGATACGACCGATCGCAATCGAACCAGTCCGTTTGCGTTTACGGGCAATAAATTCGAATTTCGTATGTTAGGTTCCGAGTTGAATATTTCCTGCCCAAATACAATCTTAAATACGATCGTTGCCGAGGAGTTCACACAGTTTGCGGATGAATTGGAAAAGAGCGATCCAAAACATTTAACAGAAGATATCATTGCTTTGATTCGTAAATCATTGAATGAACATGAACGAATCATTTATTCAGGCAATGGATATTCGGAAGAATGGCGACAAGAAGCACTACGTCGTGGCTTGTTAGAATTTAAGACCGCAGCCGATGCGATCCCGCACTATACCGATCCAAAGAATCTCGCTTTATTTGAAAAGCATAATGTATACTCCAAAAATGAATTACAGGCACGCGAATCCATCTTATTGATGAATTATTATCAATTGATCCATATTGAAGCGAAAACCATGGCTTATATGTTACGAAAGCAAATTTTACCAGCTGTATTTGAATATGAGGCTCAATTAGCAACCATCATACAAACCAAAAAAGCAGCAGGTATCCCTTCCTCGCTTGAAGCGAAAATGTTGAATCAGATCAATGAACCGCTTGAAACTCTAGATCAACAACTCAATGAGCTAGAAATCATGAATCAAAAAGATTTTACGGATCCGCATCAAGCCAGTCGCTTTGCCGCTGATGAGTTATTGCCATTGATGAATGCAGTTCGTGCTTCGACCGATACCATTGAAGCAACGATGCCAAAGAAAGCTTGGCCACTGCCTGATTATAATGACATCTTGTTCCAATCCGCTGAATAAAAAAATTTGACTACATCAAAAGATGTAGTCATTTTTATTTCGTACAATTATTTAGTAACAGTCAAATCCGCGGCTTGTATAGGAATCACTTTCATTAGATCGTTTGGATCCATTTCGATCTGGGTTCCAATCTTACCGCCACTAAAGTAAATATGTTCTTGTTGGAAGGCCGTCTCATCAATAAAGGTACGGAATTGTTTTTTCATGCCCAAGGGCGAACAACCACCACGAATATATCCCGTGATCTTATTGATATCTTTCACATGGATCATTTCCACATGCTTGACACCCGCTACTTTTGCGCATTTTTTTAGATCCAATTCTTCAGCAACGGGAAGCATAAATACAACAAATTCTTTTGTGTTGGCTTGTGTCACCAAAGTTTTAAATACATTCTTTGGATCTTGTCCTAACATTTGACAAACATGGATCCCATCTACAGGATCGGACTCTTTGTGTTCATAGGTATGTACTTCATAATCGACTTTACAACGATCCAAATACCGCATCGCATTCGTTTTTTGTACTTTCTTTTTTGCCATACTATCGTTCATACTCCTCTATATAACGACGCATTGTCCGTGTATGTAAGCCCGAACGCAACGACAATAAATTCTCTAATAATTGCTGGCGAGGCAAAGCTACATTCATACGGAAAAAAGCTTGTCCATTCTTACCAAAATCTGATCCTTTCGATACGTAGAGTCCCTCTTTTTCGAGTAACAATTTACAAATTCCGTCGGTCTTTTCTACCATTTGCGAACAATCGATCCACATCAGATAGGTCGATAAACTCTCAACGACCCGCAATTCAGTAATCGATTCACGAATAAATTCCGTGACAATCTTTTTATTTTCGGCCACATACGCATTCATGGCATCGAGCCAATCGCCACTATTCCCAAAAGCGGCAATCGATACTTGTGCATTGAAAAATCCATTGCTGGTAATCAATGCTTGTTCTAAAGCAATCTTTGCTTGTTTACATAAAGCTGGATTGGGAATGATCACACAAGCACTGGATAAACCCGCTACATTGAAAGCCTTGGTACAAGATACCAAAGTAATGCTATTGTTCCAACAGATTTCACTGGCTTTCGCATACGGCACATACGAATATCCAGGTTGGACGATATCACAATGAATTTCATCACTGACGACTAAGACATGATGTTTTTGACATACATTGCCAATATGTTCCAGATCCAGTCGATCCCAAAGATTTCCTGTGGGATTGTGTGGATTACATACGATCATCATTGAGGTTTTGGCATTTCCAAGTTGATGATCGAGTTCATTGAAGTCAATGATATAAGATCCATTAACATACAATAAAGGATTTTCAATACAAACACGACCCATATTTTCAATGATATGTCGGAACATATGATAACCCGGTGTCATGATCACAATATGATCACCAGGTTGGGTAAAGCGTTGAATCATCACATTCAATGCAGGCAATACACCCGTGACATACTGCATCATTTCTCTTTCAAATTGGATGCCATGTCGTTCTAACCACCATTTCTGAATGGATGTATAAAAAGCAGGAGGAATCAATGTATACCCATACACCTGCGGATATAGACGATTGGAAATGGTTTGTTGGATGGCTGGAGCCACTTGAAAATCCATATCGGCTACCCACATCGGTGCTTTCGCATTTTTGAGATCCCATTTTATCGAGTCCGTATATTTACGGTCAATGATCTTATCAAAATCATATATCATATTTATCACCTACTATGCATTTTAACATGCAAAAAATAGGACTTCAATTGAAGCCCTATATATGGATTTACTTTTAAAGTTTCCTACTGTTTTTTATTTTAATGACACCCCATCTTTAAAAGCATTTCCTACCTTTGCCCCAATCCCAAAATAGGCATTTTCAAAAGGATCAAAGCTAATCGGTTTTAATTTTTTTATGTCTACAGTTCCATTGGTAACTATGCTTTCATCTGCAGATACATTTACAATTTCGCCAACCAAGATACCATCGGAAAAACGTTTCACTCTGCACTCCATCGCAAGTGGAAGCTCATCAATCAAAGGGGCATCCACAAATTCGCTCTTTGTTGCATGAAAACCAGCTTTGGAAAACTTGTTTGGCACTTTTCTTGCTGATTCTATACCCACATAATCACAAGACGCAACATGATCTTCCGTTGCCGTGCTTACCGTAAACGCTTTTTTTACCTTCAAATTATCCGTTGTCTTATGATCCGAAAGACTGATGGTAATTTCCTTAAAGTCCGTTGTCATTCCCCAAGCCGCATTCATGGCATTCGGAACGCCGTTCTCATCATAGGTTCCAATGATCAACACAGGTTGTGGGTACATAAGGGGTTTTGCCCCAAAATTTATTCTACTCATTTTTGATATCCTCCCATTATCGAATGAAATGCGTAGGTTGCCATTCTTCCTTCTTTGGCAAGCCGTATTTCTCTTTTCCAAGTGCAATGCTCTTCATAAGAAAAGTCATATTCCTTGCCAGAGTACGCATAGTTTGCAGACCTTCAAGATCTTGGTCTGCCTCCCCTTTTTCTCTGCCATGAACACCATTCCAATACTGGCTGGATGCAACAGGCATGCCACTTATGGTAAAATATTTATTTAATTCATCAAAGGTTGCAGATGCTCCACCTCGTCTGGCTACAACTACGCTTGCGCCAACTTTCATCGTTTTGTCAAAATCGGTACTGTAGAACAATCGATCAAGACAGGCAATTAGCGTTGCATTCGCCGATGCATAATAAACGGGTGAGGCCACAACTAGTCCATCTGCTTTCTCAAACTTCGGAGCTAGCTCATTGACAATATCATCGAATACGCATTTGCCCTCTTTGTGGCAATACCCACAAGCAATGCACCCTCTAATATCCTTGTTTCCAATCGGAATGACTTCTGTGTCTACACCTTCTGATGAAAAAATATCTATCATTTCCTTTAGAGCTCTACTTGTATTGCCACCCACCCGTGGACTTCCATTCATGATCAATACTTTTGTCATAATAAACACCTACTACAATGATGCTCTGAAAATTTCGGCAATATCTTGGCGTAAAAGGGGTACCCATGCATTCTCAAGACCTTCATTATCAGCTACATGCTTTGCCATCTCATCAATGCGGCTCTCATCAATTCCTACTTCTTTTAAATGCATAGGAATATGGATAGATTCAAAGAACTTGTATGTCGCTTCAATGGCTTGATTTGCAATCGTAAATGGATCCTGATGGGAATCAATTCCAAATACATGAACACCATATTTCACAAATCGATCGACGGTCTTTTCACTCAAAACATGCTTCATCCATCTTGGTGTAATAATGGCCAATCCTACACCATGCGTAATGTCATAGTAGGCAGAAAGAACATGCTCCATACCATGCAAAGGCCATCCGGTTGGACTATTTCCTAAAGAATAAATGCCATTGCATCCATAGGTACAGGTCAACATCATCTCAGCTCTAGCTGTATAATCCTCAGGATCTTCGATACACTTCTTAGCATTTACCATTAGACTCTTTAATCCAGCTTCCATGAAGCCGTCATTCAGAATTGTTGAATCCTCACAGAAATACTGTTCCATGATGTGATTCATCGCATCAGCACATCCGGCAGCTGTCTGCTTTGCAGAAACGGTAAATGTGTAGGTAGGATCAAGGAATGAAACAACAGGATAAAGAAGTGGATCTACATATCCAATTTTATCGTTGGTTGCTGTTCTTGAAATAACGCCACCACAATCATACTCACTTCCAGTTGCAGCTAGAGTAATGATGTCAACAATCGGTAGGGCGGCTTGGGCCTTCACCTTGTAGGAAATTAAATCCCAGGGATCGCCGTCATATTTTGCGCCGGCTGCAATTGCCTTGGAACAGTCAAGTACACTTCCTCCACCAACGGACAGAATGACATCAATATCATTTTCCTTACAAAGCTTTACGCCTTCAAGAACACTCGGGTCATACTTAGGATTTGGCTGAATTCCGGAAAGTTCTACGATCGTAAACTCTTTAAGAAGTTCCTTTACCATATCATATAGTCCCATTTTTTTAATACTTCCCCCTCCATAGGTTAGAAGAATCTTTTTCCCATAACGACTCATGACTTCAGGCAGCTTTTCCACAACTCCCTGTCCAAATAGGAGTCTTGTAGGGGTACAATAGTCAAAATTCTGCATGTTTTTCCTCCTTTAATCATTCTTCCTGTTTCACATCGCAAAACAGGACACCGATCTTCATCGATTCTACCGGATCGTATGTTTTTTTTCTTTCATTCGATATTGGATCCTTACGACTTCACTATACTCCTTAAAGTAAACTTTAAGTCAATACTTGAATATATTTTTACAAAAAGATCCAAATCCTCATTCTCCATTTATTTTGATCAAATGAAGGGATTCTATATGGGTATCTTGTCTTTAAAATACGGGTTCATTCACGACACATAAACCAATTGCCTATAAATAAAGAGCTTCTGCTACGTTTGTTCAAATCTATACATAGTAATAAAAAAGACTGTTGATTTTTTCATTCAACAGTCTTTATATACGCTACTTTCCAAATTTAATGGCAGCTTGTGCCGCAGCTAATCGGGCAATTGGCACACGATATGGCGAACAAGAAACATAATTCAAACCAACTTGTTGACAGAAATCAATAGAAGCTGGATCACCACCATGTTCTCCACAAATACCTAATTTGATATCTGGACGAGTCTTACGTCCACCTTGTGCTGCAATTTGGATCAATTTACCAACACCTTTTGTATCCAAGTGTGCAAATGGATCAGAATCAAAGATGTTATCATCATAGTAATCCGACAAGAAGGATCCCGCATCATCACGTGAGAATCCAAATGTCATTTGGGTCAAATCATTCGTACCAAAGGAGAAGAATTCAGCTTCTTGTGCAATTTCATCTGCCAATAAAGCCGCACGTGGAATTTCGATCATTGTTCCAACATGATATTTCATGTCCACATTGGAATCCTTGATCAATTTATCTGCTGTTTTCGAAACAATGTTCTTCACAAATTTCAATTCGTGGACAGAACCAACCAATGGAATCATGATTTCCGGTTCAATGTTCCATTCTGGATGTCGATTTTGTACATTGATGGCTGCAGTAATAACAGCTAAAGTTTGCATTTCGGCAATTTCAGGGAATGTGATTGCCAAACGAACACCACGATGACCTAGCATTGGGTTAAATTCATGGAGATTCGCAATAACAGCATCCAATTCTTCTTTTGGCATTTTCATTTCATCCGCCAATTCGGCAATTTCTTCATCGGTTTTTGGCAAGAATTCATGTAGAGGTGGATCCAAATAACGAATCGTTACCGGTTGTCCTTGCATCGCTTCATATAAACCTTCGAAGTCTTTTCTTTGCATTGGTTCGATCTTCGCTAATGCAGCACGACGTTGTTCCGTTGTCTTTGAAACGATCATTTCGCGCATGGCTTTGATTCGATCACCTTCAAAGAACATATGTTCCGTACGAGTCAAACCAATACCTTGAGCACCAAATTCATAAGCTTGTTTCGCATCACGAGGTGTATCTGCATTGGTACGAACTTGCAGTGTACGTCTCTGATCTGCCCATTCCATGAAACGTTCAAAATCACCGGTGATAGCAGCCGGAACGCTCTTAATGGCTTGACCATATACATTTCCTGTCGAACCATCCACCGAAATAACATCACCACGATTGAAACGTTGACCATTTACAACAAAATAGCCTTCTTCTTCATGCATTTCGATCGCGCTACATCCAGCAACGCAACAAGCACCCATACCACGAGCTACAACCGCTGCATGACTGGTCATACCACCACGAACCGTCAAGATGGCTTCGGAAGCACTCATACCTTCAATATCTTCTGGACTCGTTTCCAAACGAACCAAAATCACTTTACGGCCTTCTTCTTTGGCCTGAATGGCTTCTTCTGCACTGAAGACAATTTCACCTGAACCAGCACCTGGACTAGCTGGTAAACCAGTTGTGATTGGTGTTGCAGCTTTCAATGCATCCGGATCAAACATAGGATGCAATAAAGAATCCAATTGTTGTGGTTCCACCATCATCAATGCTTCATCCGTTGTGATTGCACCTTCATCTACCATATCCGTCGCAATCTTCAAGGCAGCTTGTGCTGTACGTTTACCATTTCGTGTCTGCAACATGAATAATTGACCTTTTTCAATGGTAAATTCCATATCTTGCATGTTGCGATAATGTTTTTCAAGCGTATCACAAATTTCCAAGAATTTATCGTAAGCTTGTGGTGCCACTTCTTTTAAATGATCAATGGTTTGTGGCGTACGAATACCAGCAACGACATCTTCACCTTGCGCATTCATCAAGAATTCGCCATACAATTTCTTTTCGCCGGTGCTTGGATTGCGGGTAAACGCAACACCGGTACCACAATCGTTACCCATATTTCCAAATACCATCATTTGTACGTTGACGGCAGTTCCCCAACTTGAAGGAATATTATTCATTCGACGATAATAGATAGCTCGTTCATTGTTCCAAGAGCGGAAAACCGCTTCGATAGCTCCCATCAATTGTTCTTTGGGATCTTGTGGGAAATCCGTATGTAATTGTTCATTATAGAATTGTTTAAAACGAACCACCAATTCTTTCATATCATCAGCCGTTAGATCCAAATCGCTTTCAATTCCACGTGTTGCTTTTACATCATCAATGATCTTTTCAAAACGAGACTTATTAAGACCCATGACGACATCTGAATACATTTGTACAAATCGACGATACGAATCATAAGCAAAACGAGGATTATCGGTAAGTTTTGCAACTGTTTCAACGACCGTATCATTCATACCTAAGTTTAAGATCGTATCCATCATACCTGGCATACTAGCTCGTGCACCAGAACGAACACTGACCAATAAAGGATTGTTTGTATCTCCTAATTTTTTACCCGATTGTGCTTCTAACTTATCTAAATATTCGAAGATCTGGGCTTTAATTTCATCATTAATGCATTCATTATCTTGATAATATTGGGTACATGCTTCCGTTGTAATTGTAAATCCATAAGGTACTGGCATGCCTAAATTACTCATTTCCGCAAGGTTGGCACCTTTTCCACCAAGCAGCTCACGCATGTGCTCATTTCCTTCACGGAACAAGTATGTATACTTTTTTGTCATTTTTTCCTCCTTTGTAAGCCTTTTCGCTTTCTCATTATAACATAGAAACTTAAGTATCATAGAAAAAGTTTTCAAACGCATGAGGAAAGTTTTCATTTTTTTTATTCAAAATTTTGTGCTATACTAACACGTATGATTTCAACCTTTATTCCCCTATTGATTTGTTTAAACTTATTTGTATCCGCAAAATGGGCCTTTTCTTATTTTGGTTTATCTTGTTTTGAACAAATCATTTTTCATTTAAAAGTCCCTCTTGAAGGTACAAATACCGAATTTATTGCCGACTGGGCAAAAAAATGTGGTATTAAAGCTCTCGGTATGACCATTCTTATTTATCTCATCCAAATTTTGGTTTTCCCTCACAAATATATTTTCACATCGATCATTTGTGCAGGATCCCTTATTTGGGCAGCTCATATTGTGGGTATGTTTGAATGGATCATCAATCAATTTCGAAAAACCGATATATACGATACCTATTTTGTGGATACAAATAGCGTAAAATTAACGTTTCCCGAACACAAACAAAATCTAATCTATATTTTTGTCGAATCCTTAGAAACGACTTATACTTCCAAAGAAAATGGTGGCAATTATACAGAAGACCTACTTCCCAATTTGTCTCATTTGGCAAAAAAATATATCAATTTTTCCCATCAAGATAAATTAGGTGGTGCCCATGTTTTGGCAGGTACAGGATGGACAACTGGAGGAATCGTTGCCCAAACTTCAGGCGTTGGTTTGACCGTACCCTTGACCAGTCATCGTTTTAAAGAAGGGATTCCCTTCTTAGAAAAAGCCAAAACCTTACAAGATATACTTCATGAAGAAGGCTATCAACAAGAATTTTGTATTGGTTCGCAAGCTGCGTTTGGTGGTCGTAAATTTTATTTTGATACGCATGGTCCTGTAAAAATTTTTGATTACAATACTGTAAAAGATCAACTGCCCGATAATTACCCCGTATTCTGGGGATTTGAAGATGAAAAATTATTCGCATATGCCAAACAAGAAATCACTAAAATGGCCAGTCAAGATCAGCCTTTTCATTTTTCTATGTTGACCGTGGATACCCATCATCCCAAAGGGTATAAAGATCGTCATTATCAAGAACAATACCCAGAACGTTTATCCAATATCATTCATGAATCCGATCGAAAACTGGGTGAATTTATCCAATGGATCCAAGCACAACCCTTCTATAAAGATACGACCATCGTGATTTGTGGAGATCATACAAGCATGGCTGAAGAATATATTTCTCATACCTATGATGCATCCTATGATCGGACAACATGGAATACGATCATCCATGCGAAAAATACCCCAAAACAAAATAAAAATCGGAAATTTACATCCTTTGATTTTTTCCCTACGGTATTAAGTGCTATGGGTGTACAAATCGAAGGCGATCGATTAGGATTTGGTACCAATCTTTTCAGCGATAAAAAAACACTTCCTGAAAAAATTGGTTATCAAATTTTTGATAAAGAATTACGAAAACAATCCCAATATTATTGGGATCACATTCTATAAAAAAAGTACAAGCCCTAAACTTCGGCTTGTACTTTTTCTTCGGATGATAAGACCAATTGACCTGGTTCGCGAACCGATCCACACAATGGATAATTGGGACAAGATTCATTGCATGAGCTTTCACAAACTTCATCAAATTTCGAACGCATAGATGGAGTCATCATGGTTGTGATCTCATCATCGTCATAACCAACAACGAAGCTTTGTTTGCTGATCATGATGGGCCGACGTAAGATCGATGGATTTTTTTGAATGAGATCAACCAATTCATTCGTAGAATATTCATCAATATTTTTATCCAGTGCCTTATAGGCCTTGGAACGAACCGATATGATATCCTCTGTCCCATTTTCACTTCTTGATAAAATATATTTGATTTCATCTTTATTCAATAAAGTCGTAAAGATATTTTTTTCTACAAATTCAATTTGATTCTCTTTTAACCATTGTTTTGCTTTCCGACAACTTGCACATCCAGGTGAAGTATAAATAATGACCATAGAATTCCTCCTTGCCTTTTCTTCTTTTCATTATATCAACCTTGTCAAGTCCTTCTATAATCAGTAAAATAGAATCATTGGAGATGATAAAATATGAAACGTGTATTAAGTGCTGTAAAACCGACAGGCCGCATGACACTCGGTAATTATATTGGTGCGATCCGGCAATTTGTACAGCTGCAAGATGAATATGAAATGTTCATTTTCATTGCCAATGAACATGCCATAACGATTCCCATCGAAGCAAAAGAATTACGACAGAACACAAAAGATCTGCTCGCCCTCTATTTAGCGGCTGGTTTGGATCCGGCAAAGGCAACGATTTTCCTTCAGACCGATGTGCCAGCACATGCCCAATTGGGATGGGTCATGACGTGTATGTCCTATATGGGCGAATTGCAACGAATGACACAATACAAAAGCAAGACAGCCAATGGTGAAACCGGGATCACCGCTGGTCTATTTACCTATCCTTGTTTGATGGCTGCCGATATTCTGTTGTATGATGCCGATTATGTACCGGTTGGTATCGATCAAAAACAACATGTGGAATTGACACGAAATCTAGCCGAACGATTTAATCATCGATACAGTGATACCTTTGTTTTGCCAGAACCATTGATGACAGAAGTTGGTCAAAAAATTTATTCTTTGCAAGATCCAACGAAAAAAATGTCAAAATCCGAAGGAAATGGCAAAGGAACCATTGAATTATTAGATGATCCTGCTGCTGCTCGCAAAAAAATCATGTCCGCTGTGACCGATTCCCTAGGTATCATTCAATACGATCCTGAAAATCAACCAGGACTTGCCAACTTATTGACGATTCAATCTTGTCTGACCAATGAATCCATTGACAGCATCGTTAGTCGTTTCCAAGGAAAAGGATATGGTGAATTAAAGAAAGAAATTGGTCAAACTGTTTTTGATTTCTTGACGGATCTACAAACGAAATATAAAGAAATTATATCAAGCGGACAAATTGATGTGATCCTCGCACAAGGGGCTGAAAAAGCCAATTACATTGCCAATAAAAAAATTCGTAAAGTATATAAGAAAATTGGCTTCACGATTTCAAAAAAATGATGCAGATTCAATCTGCATCGTTTTTTATTGCGTAGCGAATACCACGCGCTATGTGCGTGGTGGTAGACCTTTTAGTGTTAAAAAAGACAACCTCCTATACTACAATGAATATGGCCCGCCAGCCGTAAACAAAATAATATAGGAGGT
>NZ_JALBUS010000028.1:0-14396 GCF_033971885.1 Absicoccus intestinalis
AGCAGGCGGTGATGCCGTATCGCAACAAGGCCCATATAAGATGTTCAGTGATGCAGCCAAAGTAGGACGCATTGCCATGGAAAAAGATGTAGAAACAGCCATGCGTTGTTTTGTGAATATGGATGAAAACATCAAAGGATAAATAAAAATTGAGCTTAAATTACAATCTTGTGATTACTAAAGATGTAGCGCAAGCTTAATATACATACATATTTCAATATACTCTTCTGTCTTAGGGAAGCTTTTATAAGGCTTCTCTTTTTTGTGTGATAGAATGATGTATATGAAAATATGGATCACACGACATGGCCAAACGAATTTAAATAAAAAACATTTGATGCAAGGAAGAACCAATGAGCCTTTAAATGATACAGGGCGGATGCAAGCAAGAGAAGCAAGAAAACGAATTGAACCCATTCAATTTGATGCGGTATATGCTTCTCCTTTAGATCGAGCAATTGAAACGGCATCGATCATTGGCAATGTATCCAAGGATCAAGTCATTATTGATTCACGAATAACGGAAATGGAATTTGGTCGCTATGAATTAAAAAAATATACGGGTATGGGATTGAAAATGACTTTATTTTGGTTATTTCCAGAAATCTTGCCAAGTCCGCCAAGTGTAGAAACGATTGATTCTTTGGTTTCTCGTAGTTCTGCTTTTCTATCGGAAATGGAACAAAAAGACTATGACAATGTATTGATCGTATGTCATGGAGGCATTATTCGTGCACTACGAGGTTATATGGAGGATAAAACAAGAGGGATTCGTTGGCGTCCAAAACCGAAAAATTGTGAAATCATTGAATATGAATCCATTCATGGAAAACATCGCAAGATTGCTGATTATAAATAGCTGTCATTGGACAGCTTTTTTAATGAGCACTTGATTTTCAATGAGGGCTTTTTCGATTTCTTTGGGCAAATGATTCGTAATCAATTGATCGATCGCATCGAAATCGAATACTTTATAGAAAGACGTATTCAGAAACTTCGAATCATCCATTAAAAGAATGGTTTGTTGGGCATGCGCATGCATGGCTTGTTTTAGATCAATATCAATATTGGATTGACTGGTAATACAATGCGTATCCATGGAATTGGCCGAAACAAAAAACCAATCTGCAAAGCGGGATTGAATAAAGTGAGTGGCTTCAGTCCCTATGACACAGGCATGATGCGGATCATACTGACCACCAACTAATTCTACGTGTACATGTGGATGTTCATGAAATGCCTGGGCAATGAATGATCCATTTGTAACAACATTTAATCGCATATCTTTGGGAATAGCTTTCACAAAGCAATAAGCCGTACTGCTTGAATCAATAAATAAAGATTCTCCATCGGATAATAATTGGATTGCTTCTTTGCCAATGGCTTCTTTTTCTTCTATGTGCTGATGATTTCGCAACGCAATCGGGGAAATATCGCTTTCCGGATGGATATAGGTAACGCCACCATGAGTTCGGCGTACTTGGCCATCGGCTTCCATACAGGTCAGATCGCGACGAATGGTTGGAAGGCTTACATATAAACGTTGAGCCAGTTCATGAATGGAAATATACTCTCGAGCTTGCAGAATGGAAAGGATTTTTTGTCGTCGTTCATTAGGTACCATTATAGCCTCCGTGATTGATATCAATCATAATATATCGCTTTTATTGATTGATTATCAATATTTTGAACACCATTTGCATCAAAAATCAATCATTTCTATAGTAGAAATGGAGGAAGTGTATGGGCGTAAAAGTATCAGCATCTTTGATGTGTATGGACCTGCTTCATATCGCATCCGAAGTAAAAATATTAGAACATCATGTCGATGAATTTCACATTGATATTATTGATTGGCATTATTGTAAGAATATGGCATTGGCTCCTTGTTTTATGGAATCTATCCGTACCATCAGTTCCATTCCGATGGAAGCGCATTTATATGTAGATAATATTGATATGGATCTGATTGATCTATGTTGTGAAAGTGGTGCCAATATCATTACCATGCCACCAGAAATCATTGAGCGACAATTGTTTCATATTCAAAGAGAATTAGCTAAACGCCAAGTGCAATTTGGGGTTTCTTTAAATCCATCCATGAATATGGATGTCATCGTTCCCTATGGACATCTCATTGATCGGTTATTGATCTTGAGTGTAGATCCTGGCTTTGCGGGACAACCCTTTATTGAAACGACGTATGATCGGATTCAAAGAGCCGTGCAACTACGAGAAGAAAATCATTGGCATTATCAAATTGAAGTGGACGGTTGTTGTAATGAAAAGTATTATCAAAAACTCCATCAAGCCGGAGCGGATGTATTTATTGTAGGGGGAAGTGGCTTGTTTTCCAAAAGTGAGGATACGGAAAAAGCAGTCCAAATTTGTTTGGATTGGATAAAAAAGGAGACATTATGCACAAATGGTTAGATTTAGAAAATAAAGTAGTGATTGTAACAGGTGGTGCCTCTGGTATTGGACAAAGAATGTGCCAATCCTTTATGGAACAGGGAGCACAAGTCGTCATTGCGGATTTGTGTGTACAAGAAAAAATGGAAAATTGTCTTTCTATTCGTTGTGATGTAACACGTAAAGATGAAGTGGAACGAATGGTCCATCAAGTCATGGAAACATTTGGTCGTATTGATATTCTCGTGAATAATGCGGGTATTTCGATTCCTCGCTTGTTGGTGGATGATCGATCCAAATATGAATTAGATGATACGGTATTTGATCAAACGATAAATTTGAACGTGAAAGGATCTTTTCATTGTGCACAAGCATGTGCAAGAATCATGTTGCGACAAAAATATGGTGTGATCGTGAATGTTAGCAGTGAATGTGGCAAAGAAGGTAGCTTCGCACAGGGGATATATAGTGCATCAAAAGCAGCTATTGATAGTTTGACTCGTACGTGGGCCAAAGAGTTGAGCCCACATGGAATCCGAGTCGTAGCTATTGCACCGGGTCCCATGGAAGCAACGGCGTTATTTAACTCGGCTTATATTGATGCTATGTGTCATTGTCGCCATATCACAAAAGAAGAGATGCAAAAGAATTATGATACCGTTACATTATTAGGCAGAGAAGGGCATTTAGAAGAAATCGCTAATACGGTACTTTTCTTGGTTAGTAATCGTGCAAGTTTTATAACGGGGACGACCATCAATGTTTCGGGTGGAAAATCTAGAGGTTAAAAAAACTAGAAAGTTTTGTGCTTTCTAGTTTTCTAAAGCTTTGACCAATGTTTGTACGTTTTGGATTTGATTTTTGATATTGATGCCAATCGCCGTTAAGGATAGATTCATTCGCACCAATTCACCTTGCAGTTGAAAAGATACGATATATTTGAATGATTTTTTTATGATGGATAATTGTTCGATATCTTTTCGTGGAATGGAAAACTGACCGGTTGGTACGGTCACATTCAAAGAAGATAAGGTAACAATGTTCAAATGTGTATCGGTTAAACCAATATAGGCATAGGTATTGATCCATTGTACTCTTTTTTGATTCGGATTGATGGCATAATGAAGGATCTTAGGGGTGCACACAACAAGAGTAGCCCAAATCTTAGAAATATAATTTTGTCCGATTTCATCGAGTAATTCATTTTTTGCATCTTCAGATAATGTAAGTGCCATGAACGGTTCTCCTAAAGTAAGGCTTGGATCTGGACTTCATACGTTGTACCTTTACAATGTTGTAAGGCATTTTCCAGATATTTCTTGCTTTCTTTTTTATTATGTAAATAGGAATATTGTAAACCAATCAAATATTCAAAGACACCAATACGTACACGTTTTGCTGGGTTGGTATAGGCATCGGTTTCTTTTTTTAATGGTTCCAATCGAGCCTTGATATCACGAATATGTTCGCTTTTTCTTTCGCCCAAGATACTATACATCAGTTGCATCGTTTCAACTTCAACTTGGTTGGAGTCATGTTGCAAACAGATATCAAGCATTTTTTTAGCTTGTTCATATTTCTCTTGTTCTAAATAAAAATAGAAGGCTCGCTTTGCTACCAATGATCTTTGTTCATCATTCATTTTGATTTTTTCAAATAAATCATGGATTTGCTGATTGATTTTTTTGGCATCATTTTGCATAAAATATGCATTGAGACGCATAAATTCGCGATTAAAAGGTCGATAACTGAAAGTACACCAGAAGCCATCCAATACTTGTTCAAATTCTTTGTATTTTCCTTGTTCGAGATATTCTGTCAATTTTTTATAGACAATTCGTTTTTGTATCATAGGAAGCAGTAAGCCAATACCTACTGCGATACAGACAATGATCAAGATCCAATTCATATATATCCTTTCTATGATTTACTAATAATTTGTGATTTCAATTTATTTTCACAAAGCGCTTTAAATTCATCAAAATTATTCACATAAGAAATTTGTTTGATAAAGTCTGGATTAAATAAAGCTGGAGATAAAAAATCCCAAGCACGGAAGGCTTCTAAATTACTTTTTTCAATGCACAATAAGAATACAACTTGTACATGATTTCCTTCGTTGTCCCAAACAATAGGTTTTTTCAACAAAATCTCACCAATGAAAGAATCATCCAAATTGGCATGCATGGGATGAAGGATGGCAATCTTATTGCCAAAATATGTACTGCCAAATTCTTCGCGCAATTCAATTTCTTCCGATAGATTTTTTACTTTATACAAAGAAACAGCTTTATTGACTAACCAATCTTGTGTTTGTTTCTTATTGCTGAAATCTTTGATGGTAAATAATCGTGGATCAAATAAACGCAGGGTATCATCAATATTCTTAAATCCTTCGATTCGTACTTTGATCTTTTCAAGTTCTTTTTCGTTAGGGAAGAAATTGATCTTGGTTGCCAAACCGACTTCGGTTGCACGATTTTCTTCGGTTGAAAAGAACAAATCATAATTGTCTAAATTCAAAGTTTCCAATTCATGTGTATTGACAAATTTGATCGTAGATATGTATTTTCTAAATTTATCGTATAAAAATTGTTCTAATAAGAAATACTGTGATCGTTGCAAATTTGTGATGATACATATTTTTTTACCACCATTCACATTTTCCTGTTCATTGAGGCTTTTATTAAAGTAAATAGCTAAAAAAGCAGTTTCACTTTCTTTGATCTTGCATTCAAATTGTTCACTCAGTAAATAAGAAAAATAAGTGGCAATTTCAAAGGCATACGAGAAACTTTGTTTGATGTAATCCAGCATTTCATTTTTAATTTGTATATTATTCTTGGCTCGAGAAATCAATGGTTCACAATGTAAGGCAAGGGACATGCGCAAGTTCATATCATGGGTAAAATCAGTTGGATAAACTTGGCGAATGTGTTCCAATGCTTCGAAAATAAAATCGTTGATTTCATCGGAAATATAATGGATTTTGTTGGCATTGCTGTGATTACTGATATATAAGGCTAAAAAATTAATTTCAGGTTGAGGAACGCGAATGTGAAAATGCTTTTCGATCCGGGTATAGATCTTATTCGCAATCTTCAATTCCAAATCTAAATCGGATTGATTATCAATATCTTCTTCATTTAAATAAAAGAAGTCTTTGATACGAATCACCGAAATGTTGATCCATATAATGATATTTTGAAATTCTACATCCGATATTGGATATTGATCAAGCAGGAATTCTTCCATTAAGATCTTACGAATGCTTTCTAGTCGATTTCCATCCATATCCGTTAGAGGATTGCTGGAAATGATATTGAAATTGTTATTATCATTATCGATCAAACACATCCGCCGATCTCGTTCGAGACCATCGACCCATACATATCCAACCGACTGAATGAGTTTTAATGAAAAATTATTTAAAATTTGTTCCACATCTTTTAAATCATTGATCAATGTAGATTTGGAAACATAAATATAATCGGCACATTGTGAAAGTGGAATGCTTTTTCTTTGTTTCAATAAATAGCCAAGCAATTTGTGTACACGACCATCTTTTTCACTTAAAGATTCATCATTTTGGTTTTTTAAACTGGATACATATTCATCAAAATCCTTTTGATCATGCACGATCAAACGAGTCCCAAAAGGAACTTTTGATTCAATTTCAAAAGCCGGTTGATCCTGCATTTCTTTTTTGATTACTTTTAAATCGTTTTGTACGGTTCGCAAGCTAACATTTAGTTCATCAGAAAAGTGGTTGGCTTTTAAATACTCATTTTCATGTTCGCAAAATTGTAAAAATATTTCGATTTGACGTTTCGTTAACATGATTTTCCTCCTTTTCTCATTCAATGCAAAGAGTCATAAAGTGAAATGAAGTAACTATTATGAATTGAGCAAAATCGGGGAATTGCACAATTGTTTATTTATATAATATGGAAATTTGTTTGTTGTTTAGTTTAAACAATTTCATAAAGACTGTGCAAATTGATAGAATGCGTAATTAATCATGCAAAACGTTACCGCTTACAAATGCGAATATTGCACAATGATTGTGCATTTATTGGATGCAATTACTGAATGAAACCTATTAAAATGTCAGTGTAAGTTGAAAACGCTATCAACCACGTTTTCATCCAATTGATGAAATTCCGGGGGGAAAAGGTAAATTATGAGAATCGTCTTAGTATCACATGGTTCTTTTTCAAAGGGCCTATACGAAACAATGGAAATGGTTTTAGGACCACAAGAAAATATGGCTTATATCGGATTGTATCCACATCAAGGCATTGATGAATTAAAAGCCAATATTGAAGCAGAATTTAAAAAAGCAGAACCAGGCGAAGAAATTCTGGTTTTGACCGATTTGTTTTATGGCAGCCCATTTAACGCTGTTGTTCAATTGATGAGCAAATGGGATGTGTATCATCTAACAGGAATCAACGTTCCTCTATTAATGGAAATTCTATTGATGAGAGGCAACGGTAAAAGCGCATCCGAGATTTGTGATGAAACATTAAAGTTAGCCACAAATACAGTGTCCGATGTCCGAAAATATCTAGCGGATCTGAAAAAAGCTGATGTTCCATCCGACGAAGATGACTTTTAAAAAAAATAATAAGGAGGAGTAAGAAGTATGCGTAACATTGTATGGTGTCGTGTAGACGACCGATTGATTCACGGAGAAGTAGTAACGGCTTGGATCCCGTTCACTCATGCCAACCGTGTTGTTGTTGTGGATGATGAAGTAGCAAAGGATGATTTTAATAAACGAGTATTAAAATCCTTAGCTCCAGCTGGTACACAAGTGGCAGTGTTAACTGTTGCCGGAGCAACCAAAGCTCTACAAAAAGATCCAAAACCAGGCGAACGTGTATTGTTGCTGACAAAATCTCCAATCGTATTTGAACAATTGTTAGATGGTGGTGTTGCCATCAAACAAGTGAACTTAGGCGGTATGGGAATTCGTGGAGATCGTCAACCATTTGTCAACAACGTATCGGCAAGCCCTGCAGAAGTGGATTCTATTCGCCGTATGAAAAATGAAAAAGGGGTAGACGTCTTTTATCAGTTAGTACCTGAGCAGAAGGTAATTGATATTTCTAACTTGCTATAGAAATATCGAAATGAATTTCTGCTAGACATAATAGAAAAGGAGAGAAAAGTATGTCTGTATTTCAAGCAGTGCTTCTTGGAATCCTTTACTGGATCGGAGAAGCCAATTTACCATTTGTTGGATTGTGGACAATTCAACGACCATTAGTTTGTGGCTGGATTGCAGGTATCATCTTGGGAGACCCATTAAAGGGTGCCATGGTCGGTGCATCAATCAACTTAGTTTATCTAGGATTTATCTCAGCCGGAGGTTCTATGCCAGCCGATATGGCATTGGCCGGAACATTAGGAGCTGCCTTTGCTATCACCGGTAACTTAGATGCCAAAACAGCGTTAGCATTAGCTGTTCCAATTGGAATCTTAGGTACATTGGTATGGTATACTCGTATGACCATTGACTCGGTATGGGTTCACTTAGGAGATAAATTTGTTGCGAACGAACAATATCATAAATTATGGATTGCCAACGTTTTATTGCCTCAGATCATGTCCGCTTGTATTTGTGTCATTCCAGCATCTTTAGCTGCTTATTTTGGTGCAAGTTACATCACACCAATCGTTAAAGCATTATCTGGAACACCATTAACTATCTTCCAGATCATTGGTGGTATGATGCCTGCATTAGGAATCGCCATCACCTTACAATACATCTTTAAAGGTGAATCTCGTGTATTCTTGTTCTTAGGATTTGTTGTAGCTGTTTATTCAGGATTGGCTTTGTTACCTCAAGGTGTCATCGCATTCTTGGTAGCATTGGTTTACATTCAATTACGCTATAGCGGAGGAGCAGGAGAAGCTCAAACAGAAGCAGCGGGTGCCGCTGATACAGATGAAGAGGAGGATTTCTAAGATGCCAGATATTAAAGCAGATGCTAAACATGTCATTCCTAAAAACCATTTGTATCATGCTGCATTTAACTGGGAGACATGGGTTCAAACAAACTATAACTATGAACGTATGATGGGTATGGCTTGTGGTCACACATTTGTACCTGTTATTGATGATTTGTATAAAGGTGATCCAGACGGAGATGCAAAACGTAAAGAAGTAATGCAACGTGAAATGGAATTCTTTAACGTCCATCCAGAATTTGGATCTTGTATCTTAGGTATGGCTATCGCCCTTGAAGAACAAAAATCATTGGGTGAACCAATTACCGGTGAATTCATCACTTCATTGAAAACATCATTGATGGGACCTCTTGCTGGTATTGGTGATACCATTTGGCAAGGTGTATTGATTCCAATCTTATTGGCAATCCTTATTGATATCACTTTGAATTTTAAAACTGTATTAGGTGCTGTCATCTATTTGATTTTAATGCTTGTCATTACATATGTATTTAGTTTCGCTAACTTCTTCTTCGGATACAACGCTGGATCGAATGCTATCTTGGATTTCTTGGAAAAAGGTTTATTAAACAAGATCTTGCTTGGTGCACAAGTTATGGGTTGTATGGTAATGGGAGGATTGATTGCCAATTATGTAAACGTTAGTTGCGGTTTGGTATTGATTACTTCTGGAAGTAAGTTTGTCGTACAAAAATCATTATTTGATGCCGTAATGCCTAAGATTTTGCCTTTTGCTTTCACATTCTTAGTTTACTGGTTAATGGCCAGCAAGAAGTGGAGCTCTTTAAAAGTTATCGGTTTGATCATTGTAATTGCCATTGTTGGTGGATTAACTGGTATCTTAGCTGCATAAGGTATTAAGAATTTGCGGTGTAGAACTACACCGCATTTTTTATCGGAGGAATAGAAATGAATAAAGAAGAATTAAAAAAACATGCAAACAATGTTCGTAAGAATATCTTGACTGCTGTCTATTCGGGTCAGTCCGGACATCCGGGTGGATCTTTATCGGCAGCCGATATCTTGACGTATTTGTATTTTGAAGTCATGGACATCAATGAAGACAATGTGAAAGGCATCGATCGTGATCGTTTCGTATTGAGCAAGGGACACATCACACCGGCTTTGTACAGTGTCTTTGCGGAAAAAGGTTTCTTGAGCGAAGAAGATATCAAGACCTTCCGTAAATTTGGTTCCAAATTGCAGGGACATCCAAATATGAACTATATCGATGCCGTGGATATGTCAACGGGATCCTTGGGACAAGGTGTATCGACGGCGGTTGGTATGGCCATTGCCAATAAGCTGGACAACAATAAACATCGTATCTTCACTTTATTAGGTGATGGTGAATGCCAGGAAGGTGAAGTATGGGAAGCTGCCATGGCAGCCAGTCATTATGGATTGGACAATATCACGTTCATGGTCGACTGCAACCATTTGCAGATCGATGGCAAAGTGGAAGATGTCATGAATGTCTATCCATTGGATAAGAAATTTGAAGCCTTTGGCTTTGAAGTGGTCAAAGCCTATGGTCATGATTTTGAGGATATCAAGGCAGCGTTTGATTATGCCTTGAGCGTAAAGCGCAAACCAGCATGTATTTTGTGGAACACGACCAAAGGAAAAGGTGTCAGCTTCATGGAAGACCAGGCCGGATGGCATGGCAAGGCACCGAACAAGGAACAATATGAACAAGCAATGGCAGAATTGGAGGGCAATGAATAATGGCAAAACAGGCAACTCGAGCAGCCTATGGAGAGGCAATTGCAGAATTAGTGCAAGAAAATAAGAATGTTGTCGTATTGGATGCAGACTTAGCAGGCAGTACGAAATCCGGCGAAGCCAAGAAAGTGTGCCCAGAACGTCATTTTGATATGGGAATTGCCGAAGGCAATATGATGGCGGTCGCAGCCGGACTGGCAGCCAGCGGCAAGATCGCATATGCATCGACCTTTGCGGTATTCGCAACCGGAAGAGCCTATGATCAGGTGCGCAACAGTATCTGTTATCCAAACCTGAACGTCAAGATCTGTGCGACCCATGCCGGTATCACGGTTGGTGAAGATGGGGCATCCCACCAGGCATTGGAAGATATCGCTTTGATGCGTGCGATCCCGAATATGCATGTATTCCAGCCATGTGATGGACCGGAAGCCAAAGCCATCGTCAAGGCCGTAGCCGATATCGATGGACCATGTTATGTCCGTCTAGGAAGATTGGCGGTTGAATCGGTCAATGATCCAGAGACCTATACATATGAATATGGCAAAGGGGTCGTTATGCAAAAAGGCGAGAAGGTCGCTATCGTAGCCACCGGAATGATGGTACAGGAAGCTTTGGAAGCGGCCAAAGCATTGGATTTTGATCCAACGGTAGTCAATATCAATACGATCAAACCAATCGATGCGGATCTGATCAAAGAATTGGCCAAGACCCATGATGCGATCGTAACGGTCGAAGAGCACAATGTGATCGGCGGCTTAGGCGGAGCGGTAGCGGAAGTATTGGCCTCAGAAACCGATCGTTGTCCACAATATATGATGGGTGTACAGGATACGTTTGGACAAAGCGGTACCCCAGCTGAATTGTTGGATCATTATGGCTTGAATGCCAAACATATCAAAGAATTTGTGGAGGGCATCAAATGAAAATTGCCATTGGAAATGACCATGGTGCTGTAGACTATAAGAATACCATCATGGAAATGTTGCGCAATGAAGGACATGAAGTCATTGATTGTGGCACAGATAGTTATGAAAGCTGCGATTATGTAGACTTTGGGAAAGCTGTAGCTGAAAAGGTCGCCAATCATGAAGTTGAAAAGGGAATCGTGATTTGTGGTACAGGTATTGGCATTTCCATTGCTGCCAATAAAGTAAAGGGTATTCGTTGTGGTCTTTGTACAAATACGACCATGGCCCGTTTAACGCGTGAACATAACGATGCCAATGTGTTATCCATGGGACAACGAATCATAGGTATTGAAGTGGCAAAAGATATCGTGCATACCTTTTTGTCTACGCCATTCAGCAATGGCGAACGACATGTAAGAAGGATTGAAAAATTAGCCGAAATGGAGAAATAGGTACTTCGTAGGAAGTACCTTTTTTCATAATGATTATGCAATATGCAAATCAATAAATCATAGCAGATTGCGTAATCTTATGCGCAAAGGAAAGCACCTTTCATAATCTAAAGATTGTTATGATTCGAATAGGTCAAAGGTAATAATCTTAAAAAAATGAAAGGTGGTAATGATTATGTCAAATGCACCTAAATTGGCTGATTACTTAGGAAAGCCATTTGCTTGTAGTTGTGGACGTACCCATTCTACAGGATTGGAAGGATGTACGGTTGGAGCCGGCGTATTAAACTCTTTAGTTGATTATGTTGAAAAATATGGTTTTAAAAAGGTATACGTTGCTTGTGATGAAATCACTTACGGAATCGCTGGTGAAAAAGTCATGAATATCCTTCATGATGCAAATATTGATGCAAAAGCGCATGTGTTCACAGGTGGACGTTTTATCCCTAATGAAGAATCTTTGGGAAAATTAATGATTGATGCACCGAGAGATCTAGATCTAGTTGTAGCAGTCGGTACAGGATCAATCAATGATATGTGTCGTTTCTTTAGTTATCAAATGAAAGTGCCTTATGCGATTGTAGCAACCGCTGCACCAATGGATGGCTTTGCATCCAGTGGCGCTGCCTTGATGGTCGATAATATCAAACAAACCATTCCTGCACAAACACCATTGTTTATCATTGGTGATACCGATATTTTATGTGGTGCACCAGCACGTATGATTTCAGCTGGTCTGGGTGATTTGCTTGGAAAATTTACTTGTTTGAATGATTGGCGTATTTCAAAAATCATCAATGATGAGTATTATTGCGATACCGTTGTGAATTTAGTTAAAGATTGCATTGATAATGTATTGAAGAATGCGGACAAAGCAGCCAGCCGTGATCCAAAAGTGATTGGTGATATCATGGAAGGTCTTGTATTGACCGGTGTAGCTATGAGTTTTGTTGGAAATTCTCGTCCAGCAGCAGGTTGTGAGCATCACTTAAATCATTATTGGGAAGCTATTGAAATTCAAAATGGTCAAATTCCAGTGTTGCATGGAATTGAAGTTGGTTTAGCTGAAGTTGTCATTTTGAAGATGACCGAATTCTTACGTGAATCTCGTCCTGATTTTGATGCAGCTCGTGCGAAAGCCAAACAATATGATCAAGCGGCATGGGAAGCCAAGATGAAAGAAGTTTATGGCACAGCAAGCGATGCCATCATTGAATTGGAACATGAAGCTAAGAAAAATGAGCCAGAAGGACGTTTAAAACGTATTGATAAGATTGAAGAGAACTGGGATGAAATCGTTAAGTTGATGGATGATTATATGCCTACTTCAGATCGTATGATCGAAATCTTGAAGAGCTTAGACGCACCATATTTCCCATCTCAAGTTGGATTCAGTGATGAAATGTTGTATAACGCATTGGTATATGGAAAAGAGAATCGAGCTCGTTACACCATGTTATCGATGATGGGTGACTTGGGCGTCCTTGAAGATCTAGCTAATAAAGTCGTTGCATTTGTAAATGAATAAAAATTAACCAAAAATAGTAATGATCACCTCGGCCAAAAACTCTTCTCTCTCTTTAGAAAATATCTCAACTTAAAGGATCATTACTATTTTATTGGAGTATCTTCGGATGCTCCTATATTTATTTGTATAGAAAGGACAAAAGAAAAAATGAAAGCATGTGTACTTGTAGCTCCAAAAACGTATGAAGTAAAAGATATACCAGTTCCTGAATTAAAAGATGGACAAGTTTTGTTACGCGTATTGACTGCTGCGATTTGTGTCAATGATGTCCGTGATTATCAAGGAGAAAATAAATTTTCTTACCCTCATATCGGCGGACATGAATATTGTGCGGTTGTTGAAAAAATCGGACCGAATGTAAACGAAAACCTAATCCATGTGGGTGATCATGTCATTAATTATATTATTGATGATTGTGGTATTTGTGACGATTGTAAACACGGACATGAAAATATTTGTAGCGAATTCATGAATGGACTGAACTACAACAATCCCAATGGATATTCTGGTTTTTATGGATTTGCGGAATATGCGGTAGCGGATGCTCGTGATTTGTATGTATATCCAAAAGAAACGCCTTCGGATGTAGCTTCTTTAACCGAACCATTAGCTTGTGTCATCAATAGTATCCAGCGTACACCCATCAAAATGGGCGATGATGTCGTTGTTTTAGGTGGCGGTGTCATGGGATTGCTTCACGTGATTTGCGCTAAAAAACAAGGTGCTCGAGTCATTGTAAGTGAAGTAAATCCAGAACGTGCAGCCGTTGCTCGTCAATTGGGAGCCGATGTAACCATCAATCCAATGGAATCGGATGCGGTTCAACAAATTAAGGATCTAACCAATGGACGAGGCGCCAATGTTGTCTTTAATACCACAGCCATACCAGCTGTTGCTGCGCAAGCCATTGAAATGACCGCAAAGAGTGGTTACTGTAATATGTTCAGTTCGATTCATCCAAATAAACCGATTGAAGTCGATGCCGGTCGTCTACATAAAGCAGAAATTTATGTGACAGGTACTCAGAATGGTACAAAAGAATCCTTCCGTCGTGCGATTGATTGCATCAGTAAAGGAATCCTAGATTTGAAACCAGTTATTTCTAAAACGTATGCGCCAGAAGATATTGTAGAAGCCTTAGATTTTGCCGCAAGTCCAGAATCATATAAAGTATTGATCGAATTTTCAAAATAGGAGGGTCTATGTTAGCGGATTTAAATGAAGTATTTCAAATAGCGAATGAAAAAAAGATTGCCATTGGTGCTTTCAATGTTGTCAATTTTGAGAATATCCAAGCCATTCTAGAAGCGGCAGAAACCTTAAATATGCCAACCATCTTAGCGTTTGCTCAGACGCATGAAGAAAATGATGTAGCCTATCTAGAAGAGA
>NZ_JALBUS010000029.1:0-12985 GCF_033971885.1 Absicoccus intestinalis
AAATTGACGTGTTTCTTGGTTTCCTGTTCAGTTTTCAAAGATCGTCACGCTTTCGCGTGCTCAGTTATATTATCAAATCTATCTGCCTTATGCAACCCCTTTTTTTATCTTTTTTGCATTTTTTTAAAAAAGAAGGTCGAAACCCTGTTTCGACCGACTATTTATTGATTCTGTTCAATCTCTGTGATCTTTTCAATTCTACGTTTATGACGTTCTCCATTACTGAAAGGTGTTGATAAAAACGTGTGGACAATATCCTTTGCGGTCTCAATGCCAATGATTCGTTGTCCCATCGCAAGCACATTCGCATCATTATGTTCTCGCGTCAAGCGTGCCATAGTGGTATTGGTACACAATCCACAACGAATTCCTTTAACTTTATTGGCCGCAATTGAAATACCAATGCCTGTACCACAAATCACAATGCCCTTTTCCGCTTCACCCGCTACGACCTTATCCGCAACCGCTTTTCCATAATCGGGATAATCGCAACTATCGGTACTATTCGTACCACAATCGATAACTTCATGTCCTTCTTCGATCAACATGGCTTTGATCGTATCTTTATACTCCACTGCACCATGATCATTTCCAATCGCAATTTTCATTTATTTGACCTCCTCTTTCATTTTTTGTACGTCTGCCTGTCTTAAATATATACCACATTGACCATCCCGACAAACAAAAGTACCATTTCCATTTTCATCGATCCGAACTTCATTCCCAGTAATGATATCCTTAAAAGTTTCCTGGGGCATACCGACATGAAAGGTCTTTTGATTTCCATAACTATTGGTCATGACCACAACAATGGGATGCTCTGATTTGACCATCCAACCAATACAATGCCAATCATCAAATCGATCTTCGATATCCTCTTGTAGATAGTGTTTACGGATCCAACACATTTGCGCCAAATGTGGAACGGGATCAATATGATCATGATCAATTCCATACAGATCGCCATAGAATACACAAGGCACTTTACATCGATACAATAGGATCAAAGCATAGGCATGGCTCTTAAACCATCCTTGGATCCAGGATTGCAACGCCTGCCCTGGTTGCGTATCATGATTATCCACGAAGGCAACGGCATATTCCGGTTGTTGCTGGGAAAGGGTTCCTTGAAAGATCGTCGACATGTTGTAGCGATCATAACTGTTGGATGCATCAAACAAATGAAAGTGCAAAGGAACATCAAATAGCGTCATACAATGATTACAATGATTCAAATATTGATTTAGATCATCGACATTGCCACTCCAATATTCACCAACCGCAAAAGGCGTCGTATGAGCAATTTCTCCCTGGGATCGTAACCATCCCTCAAAGAAAGAGAAATCAATGCTTTTACAAGCATCCAATCGATAACCATCCACCCTACACATCTGCCAATACCATTTTCCCCATCGATAGAGTTCTTCGACAACCTTTGGATTGGAAAAATCTAAATCATCACCCATGATATAATCAAAATTATCATCTTCATGTGAAACATTTTCATCCCATTGTTTCGTATTAAACTCCAATAATTCATTTCGCTTGGATAAAGCATCATAATCCGTTCCATCAAAACAATCCCAATTCCAGATAAAATCAGAATATTTGCCGTTTCGTCCTGGAAACGTATATTTGGTCCATACTTCTACGGTTTCTTCATCGGAAAGGGCATGTTCTCGATGATTCCAATCCATTTGTCGTGCTTGGATCGTTTCTTTGGCATCCGCCCCCATGCGATGATTAAAGACAATATCCGCAATGACGGCCATACCCGCTTGATGACAGGCATCAATAGCTTGTTGATATTCTCGTTTGGTTCCATATTTTGTAGGGATCGTGCCTTTTTGATCAAACTCACCCAAATCGTACATATCATAGACACCATAACCCACATCGTTTTTTCCACTTGCTCCTTTGTAAGCAGGTGGCAACCATATTTTATCGAAGCCTATATTTGCCAATTTTTTGGCATTTTGACAAACTTGTCTCCATAGGGAACCATCATTGGCTAGATACCATTCAAAATATTGAATCAATGTTGTTTTATTCACAAATCGACACCTCTCTATACATATAGGATACCACATCTTGAAAACAATGAAAAAAGATGAAAAGTACTGTAAACCGTTTCATGAATATGATATATTAATCGCGGAATCAATATTCCAGGAGGAAATTCATGACAGATTTAAATGCTATTTACGAAACTGTTAAGAAAAGAAATCCCAATGACATTGAATTCCTTGAAGCGGTAGAAGAAGTATTCCGTTCTTTGGAAATCATCCAGGAAGTTCATCCAGAAAAATTGGATGACGATGTGATGAAACGTTTGGTTGAACCTGAACGTCAAATCATTTTCCGTGTTCCTTGGGTCGATGACAATGGTGTGACACAAGTCAATCGTGGTTATCGTATTGAATTTAATTCAGCAATTGGTCCTTACAAAGGTGGACTTCGTTTCCATCCATCCGTAAATGTAAGTATCATCAAATTCTTAGGATTTGAACAAATCTTCAAGAATGCCTTGACGACATTACCTATGGGCGGTGGCAAAGGTGGATCGGATTTCGATCCAAAAGGAAAAAGTGATGCAGAAGTTATGCGTTTTTGCCAAAGCTTCATGACGGAGTTGTATCGTCATATTGGACCAGACACAGATGTTCCTGCTGGAGATATCGGTGTTGGTGGTCGTGAAGTGGGTTATTTATTTGGTCAATACAAACGTTTGAAAAACGAATGGAGCGGTGTATTGACAGGTAAAGGATTAACTTTTGGTGGCTCTTTGATTCGTACCGAAGCAACCGGTTATGGATTATGTTACTATACCGAAGCTTTGTTGGAAGACAATGGTACTACATTTGAAGGCAAGACCGTATGTATTTCTGGTAGTGGTAATGTTGCCATCTATGCTTGTGAAAAAGCAACGCAATTAGGTGCAAAAGTTGTCACAATGTCCGATTCCAATGGATTTGTATACGATCCAAATGGTATCGACCTAGATCTAGTCAAAGACATCAAAGAAGTTCGTCGTGGACGCATCAAAGAATATGTAGAAAAACATCCAGAAGCAACTTATACGCCAGGTGCTCGTCCTTGGAATATCAAATGTGATATTGCCTTACCATGTGCAACACAAAACGAAGTCAGCTTACATGATGCACAGAACTTAGTTGCCAATGGTGTATTCGCCCTTTGCGAGGGTGCGAACATGCCAACAACGCCAGAAGCGATCGATTACTTAAAAGAACATGGTGTATTCTATGCACCAGGTAAAGCGTCCAATGCCGGTGGTGTAGCTTGTTCTGGATTGGAAATGTCACAAAACGCACAACACTTATCATGGACAGCTGAAGAAGTCGACACTCGTTTACACGATATCATGGTCAACATCTTCAATACTTGTCGTGATACAGCCAAAGAATATGGTCATGAAAAAGACTATGTTGTTGGTGCAAACATTGCGTCTTTCTTAAAGATTGCCGAAGCAATGAAGGCACAAGGCACGGTTTAATTGTTTCTAGAACGCATTTCGATGCGTTCTTTTTTTTCGCCGTTTGTTGTATACTATCCCTATGAATCGAGCCAAACAAACTTCAGAATCCATTGAATTAGCTATTTTTCTAGCGATGAGCGGCGGCCTGATGGATGCCTATTCGTATTTATTACGAGGCCAAGTTTTCGCCAATGCGCAAACCGGTAACATTCTCTTATTTGGAGTCTATGCTTCCAACGGACAATGGAATCATTGCCTGCACTATGCCTTTCCTATCTTGTTTTTTTGTTTTGGTATTGCCCTTTGTGAGATCATTCATGTCCACAAGATCCATTTTATGCATTGGCGACAATTTACCCTGCTCATTGAAATTTTATTATTGGCCATGGTCTCAATGATACCATTGCATAATAATCTGCTGGCCAATTCGTTAACTTCCTTAGCTTGTGGCATTCAAGTCCAAGCCTTTCGTAAATTGCATGGTAATAGCTTTGCGACCACGATGTGTATTGGGAATATTCGTAGCGGTACGCATCATTTGATTCACTTTTTTTATGAGAAAGATAGACAAAGTCTAGAACGTGCTTTACTCTATTATTTTGTGATCCTTTGTTTTGTTGTCGGTGCTATTCTTGGAAATTGGTGCTTACCTCACCTACAAGAAAAAACCATCTTGGTCAGTTGTGTTTTATTAGCCATCGCATTAATGATCATGTATATCGATCGCGAAGGAAGCAAATAGGAGGAAATTATGGATCCATTATCAATCATCTTATGTGGAATTGGTTTAGCTATGGATGCAAGTGCTGTTTCCATCGCCAAAGGAATGTCTTTAGCCAAAGAACACATCAATGAATACGCTATAAAATTAGGTTTAGCTTTTGGCTTTTTCCAAGGCGCTATGCCTTTAGCTGGTTATTACATTGGTTCTCATTTCGCAAAATATATCACTTCTATTGATCATTGGATTGCTTTTATTTTACTATCGATCATTGGAATGAACATGATTCGCGAAAGCAAAGAAAAAGATGAAGATGCTCCTATGGTCCACTCCATCTCTTGGAAAGTCATTCTGGTTTTAGCTATTGCCACCAGCATTGATGCACTCGCTGTTGGCGTTACCTTAGCTTTCTTACATGTCAATGTTTGGTTAGCCGTTAGTCTTTTTGCCTTGATCACTTTTGTTCTCTCGTTTGCGAGTGTCAAATTAGGCAAGAAACTGGGTTCATTATTTCAAGCCTATGCCGAACGATTGGGCGGTATCATTCTGATCGTATTGGGAATCAAGATCTTAATCGAACATTTATTCTTCTGATCTGGCACGTTCTACACGAACGTGTTTTTTCTTAACTTGATGTAAATTCTTTAAAACAAGATGACCCTTATTATGTAAGATATCGACAAACGATTGATGATCCTGGACTTGGATCACTCCAATATCATCCATCGTCATGCCATCTATAGCGCATAAAGCCCCAACAATATCTCCAGGCCGGATCTTCTTTGATTTTCCCGCTGTGATATATATCTTCATGACATCTTCACGCACTTTCGCATCTTTATTTTCCCGTTTTCGATGACTTGAAGTCAAAACAGCTAGGCGCCAAGGCGCCAAATCAACATCACTTGTCCATAAAGGCATCGCATGATCATAAGTTTGTCCAGGCTCAATAAAAGTAATGGCTTTGCCTTTTTCGTAAATACGGCCACTTCGACCAATCCGATGCGTGTAAATGATTTTTGAATCGGGTTGATCATAATTTATGACTAGATCCACTTTTTCAATATCGATTCCCCGTGCCAAAATATCGGTCGCAATCAAGATTCGAACCCTTCCTTGTTCAAATGCTTGCAACGTTTCTTTTCGTTGGGATTGTTCCATGCCAGCATGCATACGAAAAACCGAAATGCCATATAAAGAAAGATATTCATATAAAGCATCGACCCGATCTTTGGTTGCACAAAAAATGATGCACGTATCGGGAAGCTCTTTTTGCAGCACTTCTAAACAAGTTGCTGGCTTGTTTGCATCTGCAACCATGATCCGATAAGAAGCGATTTGATGATTGGTAGGATCCACATGGATCACTGGTGCCCCTTTCATATGTTTTTGTACAAACGCTTGTACAGAGGGGCCTATCGTCGCACTCACCAAGACAATGGTCTCTGGTTGCAGATGGTCCATGATCCATTCGATACGTTCGATAAAATCGGTATTTAATAATGCATCCGCTTCATCTAAAACAAAATATTTGATCTTTTCATACGAAAAACTATCTTGCACCATATGATCATAGACACGTCCGGGTGTTCCAACAACGATATGTGTTCGTTGTGCCAAATCCTCTTTTTGCAGATCAAACGATTGTTTTCCAATCAAAGTGACACATTTCACTTTCTTATACGTCCCCAATAAGGCCAATTCTTTCTCGATCTGCATGGATAGCTCACGCGTTGGTGCTAATACCAATGCTTGGGGATCGTGTTGATCAATCACAAGATCTTGTTCCATGCCAATGC
Source organism: Absicoccus intestinalis (assembly GCF_033971885.1). NCBI lineage: Bacteria > Bacillati > Bacillota > Erysipelotrichia > Erysipelotrichales > Erysipelotrichaceae > Absicoccus > Absicoccus intestinalis. The sequence goes on from NZ_JALBUS010000029.1 coordinate 6,017, forward strand.
CATAAGCTAGGGTCTTGCCAGAACCGGTTCTTGATTGGACCACACAGCTTGTATGTGCCAACAAAATCGGAATGACAGCCGCTTGAATGGGCATTAATTGTGTATACCCCATGCGCACAATGCTTTGTTTCAAGGATCCATCAATGGATAAGTCTTCAAATTTCATGATTTTATTGTACGCAACTTCATTTTGATTCGCAAGATGGACCCACATCTGATTATTTTGTATACTATGGATGTATGAGAGGTCCTTATGGAAAATCAAATGGATAATCAATATTTGACGATTGCGATGGATGTCGGTGAAATGCTTTTAAAATACGGAGCCGAAACCAGTCGAATTGAAGATACGATTCGCCGCATTTGTACGGCCTATGGTGCGAGCAGAGTCGATGTATTCTCCATTACGGTCAATATCGAAACGACCATGCACATGGGATATGATACCTATACCCAGAATCGACGGATCCGAAGTTCCAAAATGGATACGGAAAGGCTTAGTGCCCTAAATCAATTATCGCGTGATATTTGCGAAAAGAAGCCTTCTTTGATGACGGTTGAAAACCAATTGAAAGTCATCGAGGCCATGCCGAATTATTCTTATTCCTTCCAAATGGCATCTTATGCTCTGATTTCTGGTTCTTTTTGTCTTTTCTTTGGGGGAACCCTACAAGATATGATAGCGGCTTCGATCATTGGTGCATTATTGAAACCAGTTGAAACCTGTGTGCAACGCTATTCACAAAATAAGCTATTCATCGCATTAGCTTGGTCATTGGCAGGTGGACTTTTGAATGCTTTATTTCTTTATATAGGCATTGGCCAACATTACGATCTGATTGCTATAGGCAATATCATGATCTTGATTCCTGGTTTGGCTTTCACCAATGGCTTGCGTGATTTATTTGTCGGTGATTCGATCACGGGACTCATTCATCTCGTAGAAGCCATCATTGTGGCCATTTGTATTGCGTTAGGCTTTGTGTTTGTGCAATCGTTTTTCTGAGGTATATCTATGGAAAATATCTTACAATTGATCATGGCTTTTTTAGGTTCCCTGGGATTTGCGTTGATGTTCAACACCAAACGCGATATCTTATTTCCCGCTTGTTTAGGTGGCATGCTGGCTTGGTTGGTATATCTGATCGCATTAAAAAAGGGGTGCGATCCGTTTCTCAGTGGTTTTCTTGCTTCTTTATTCACTGGGCTCTATTCCGAATGCATGGCCCGTCTTTATAAAAAACCGGCTACTATTTTCATTGCGATTGGTGAGATTCCTTTAATTCCTGGGTCAGGTTTGTATTATTCTATCTATTATTTATTGCTACAAAATTTAGAACGAAGTCTCTACTATGCAAGATATACGTTGTTGTTTGCTTCTTGCATGTCGGCGGGGATCATTCTGATGAATATCGTCTTTTCACAATCCATGGATCAGATCCACAAAATGAAAAAATGACTCCACCAGAGTCATTTTTATTTTATTATGATTTGTTTAGCAATCGTGATCAAAGCCTTATCGGCTGCGGATAAAACATCTTCGGATTTATACATGATGCCTAAGGTTCGATAAGCTGGCGGATCCAATGGATGTTTTTGAATATCTACATCTTTAAGGATCAATTCTGGTAAGATCGTCATGCCCAAGCCTTGTTTGACCATCGCCAAAATGGATGCGTCTTCTTTGCAGTAACAAGCCACATGTGGTTTTACACCGGCTTGATGTAAAGTGGCGGCCACATCATTATCTACACCAATCTCACTGGCAATATATGGATGTTGTTCCAATGCATGAATTGGAAAAGGACCTTGCCATTGGGTATCGGGCACAACGGCATATAACATTTCTTTCTGAAAAGGAATAAACGCAAAATTTGATTGTCCGGATTGTGAAACAAATCCAAAATCAACAATGCCTTGACCAATCCATTGCATGATCTCATCGTAATCGCCTTCGCGCACGTGAATTTGGATCTGAGGATACATCTGATTAAATTGTTGCAAGATCATAGGCAACCAATGCATCGCAATACTGGAATAAGAACCAATCGTGATTGATCCTTTGGTCAATCCATTGATGGCATCCAATGCCTCTTTAAAGCGGCTAAACTGGACCAATGTCGATTGTACATAGGGTAATAGATATTTGGCTTCACTGGTCAATTCGACCCCATGATTGGTTCGTTTGAGTAATTTGATGTTCCATTCTTTTTCCATTTTTTTAATGGCATGACTTACCCCCGACTGGGTATAGCCCAATCGTTGCGCACTCGATGTAATGCTTTTTGTCTTATTTAAATCTTCTAATAGAAGAAATTGTTTGATATCCATTATTCCATTGCCTTAGCGTCTTCAAATTCTTTCTGGATCGATGCATCGGCACCACCCGTAGCCAAACTAACGATCACATTGATGATCAACGCAAGCAAGAAAGCAGGCAATAATTCATAGATACCAAATACACCACCCCATGGGATGATCAAAAAGTGCCATACAAAGACCATGATACCACCAGCTAACATACCGGCAATAGCCCCTTGTTTATTGGAATTTTTCCAGAACAAGGCCAATAATACAACAGGTCCAAAGCTAGCGCCAAAACCAGCCCATGCAAAAGAGACGATCTGAAATACGGAACTATTTGGATCCCAGGCTAATCCCATCGAAATCAAAGCAATCAACAATAAACAGCATCGAGAAATCTTTAATAACTTATCTTGACTGTATTTGGTCTTGAAATATCCACTTAAAATATCATTGGATACAGAACTCGAAGCCGCCAACAATTGGGAATCAGAAGTCGACATAGTGCTCGCTAAGATACCCGAAAGAATGATACCAGCAATCAAAGCAAACCCAAATCCATGCGTACTCAATAGGTGGGCAATACGTACGATGGCGGTCTCGGAATCGGCACCCACCAATGTTTGCAAGGCACCGACTTTTGACATAGCCATAGCAACGATACCAATAAATACCGAAACAAACATCGAAATGATGACCCACACCGTTGCAACTCGACGAGAAAGTTTTAACTGACTCTTATCTTTGATGGCCATAAAGCGTAATAAGATATGAGGCATACCAAAATAGCCCAATCCCCAAGCTGCTTTCGAGACAATGGTCAAAAAACTATAAGGGACAGCCGATTGGGTTGCCACATTGTACGATTGCGTAAAAGTCATATATCCAGGTAAGGCATAGGCATGATGCATGACACTATCCATACCGCCGGCAACACTTACACCATAACCAACGACGATCAATAAGGCAATGGTCATGATGATGCTTTGTATGAAATCAGTCGTTGATGCAGCAAGAAAACCACCCAGCGTTGTATAAATCACAATGACCAATGCACTGACGATCATGGCTGTATGATAATCAATCCCAAAGAGGGTATTGAATAATTTCCCACAAGCCACAAAACCACTGGCTGTATAGGGAACAAAAAAGACGATGATCCAAATGGCGGCAATCAACATCAACACATTTTTTTGGTCGTGATATCGTTTCGCAAAAAATTCAGGAATCGTGATCGCATCGATGCGCTCTGAATAAGTCCGTAATCGTTTCGCAACGATCAACCAGTTCAAATACGTACCAATGGCCAATCCAATGGCTGTCCATCCTGCATCGGCCACACCCGATAAATAAGCCACACCTGGTAATCCCATTAACAACCAGCTGGACATATCGGATGCTTCCGCACTCATCGCTGTCACAAATGGACCGAGTTCACGTCCTCCCAAATAAAAGTCACCCACCGTTTTATTCCGATCCATGACTTTGAAGCCAATATAGATCATGCCAACCAAATAAACTACGATGGCAAGCAAGATCCCAAATTGATTTAGATTCATATTTTCTCCCTTTCTCATATTGGATATGAATTTTATTCATATCTATGCGTTAAAAAAACAGGACAAATGCCCTGTTTGTATTGTATTCGTTTTCTTATGCATTGTCAATGTTGCATTGGATGACCATTTTTTGACCAAGCCAACGATTAAAATAAGCAATGGTACGGCCTACACCAATCAAAGAAGCCACAGTACCGATGCCCAATCCCGCAAAGTCACCCAAACAGAAAAAATCCAGACCCAAAGTGAGCGCAACACTACAAGCATCCACACAATTTTTGGTAAAGCCAATATCTTTATGAATAGCATCACTAATCGTTTGTACGATTCCATCTCCAGGATTAGGAACGATCCGCATATTTAAAGTCATGGCTGCACCAATTCCGGTACAAATCACCGCAACCATCAATATGATCAATCGTACTGAAAAATTAGAAACAGTAAAATCGGGAATGAATCCTTCATACGCTTTCATAAACCGTGTAAATACGATGCTCAATGGAATTTGTAGAACATCTAAAACGAGGATCTTGCGTGATTGTTTACGAAAGATATGAACGATTATTTCAATACATACAAAGATCATGTAAAGAATCAAGGTCATATCGGGAAAAGATATCTTGAACAATATCGCATTGGCATAGGCTACCGAAATGATTGCGGATACCCCAAGTCCCGTTTTCGCATTCAATTCCAATCCAAATGCCAATATACACATGCCAACGATATAATAGATCCATCTTCTTTTGCTCATGCGACCATGATAACATAAATCGATGGGAATTTACATATTTTAGGAATGTTTCGAAACTTCTTGAAATGTTGGATGGATCGACAACATCGACGGAACCGAATGGGAGCCCGTCAAAGCATAAGGATCTAAAATTTGATCCAACTCCTTGGCACTCAATAGCTTTTTAGCTAATACGATTTCGCGTACACTTTTATTTTGTTTGATAGCTTGTTTCGCAATTTCAGCAGCTTTCTTATATCCAATATAAGGATTCAGTGCAGTAATGATGCCTACACTCTGTTCCAAAAGATCGCGACTCCGTTCTCGATTGGCCACAATGCCGACGATACAATTATCTATTAATGTTTTCACCGCTCCTTTTAGTGTCGTGATGGATTCAAATAAGTTATAAAATAATACGGGTTCAAATGCATTCAACTCCAATTGTCCTGCTTCAGCCGCCATCGTAATGGTCGTATCATGACCAATCACAAGGAAGGCCACTTGCGTAACCACTTCGGGAATGACCGGATTGACTTTGCCAGGCATGATCGAAGAACCGTTTTGTTTTGCGGGTAGAGCAATCTCAGCAAGTCCTGTTTTTGGTCCCGAAGAAAGAAGACGAAGATCATTGCACATTTTGGAAAGATTCACAGCACATGTCTTCAATGCGCCAGAAACAGCAACAAATCCATCTAAGTTTTCCGTGGCATCAAATAAATCATCGGCTTGCGTCAATGGCATACCTGAAATTCTTGCCAAACAAGGAACGACAGTATCCAAATAAACTTGGGAAGCATTGATGGATGAACCAATGGCTGTACCTCCTAAGTTGACGGCATACATTTCTTTGATCGTATGTGCCAATCGCTTCTTATCGCGACCAACCATAACCGCATAGGCATGAAAGGTTTGACCCAATCGCATGGGAACCGCATCCTGTAACTGGGTACGTCCCATTTTGATCACATCATCAAATTCAATGGATTTAGCATATAATTCACTTTCTAGTCTTGCCAATTCATCCAAAAGTGGCTGCATCAAATCAATGACCGTCATTTTTCCAGCTGTCGGCACGACATCATTGGTCGATTGAGACATATTGACATGATCATTGGGATGAACATGATCATAGGCGCCCTTTTCGCCACCAAGAATTTCATTGGCACGGTTGGCAATCACTTCATTCATATTCATATTTGCGCTCGTACCGGCACCCCCCTGTACGGCATCGACAATAAATTCCTTCGCAAATTTACCAGCTGCCACTTCATTGCTTGCCTTTATGATGGCTTTGGCACAGATTTGATCCAAATCACCAGCCAGACAGTTCGTGATCGCTGCAGCCTTTTTGATCAGGGCAAGATTTTTTAAAAAAACAGGGTTCATTCCTATCCCTGTGATCGTAAAATTCTCTTCTGCACGCATCGACTGTACACCATAATAGGCCTCATCTGGTACTTCTCTTGTTCCTACGGAATCAGCTTCAAAACGAATACTCATATTTTTTCCCTCCAGTTATTTATGATGATGCTGTTTCAGGCTCTGCATCCACTTCATAAATTATGGTGAAAGAATAGCACCAGTTTTTTTGGTTGTAAAGTTTTTAAAGTGAAAACCATGATTAAAAACATTTTAAGCAAACTTTTAATTATTTATTTTAATTTTTTTGTATTTTTACTTTATTTATTAATGTTGAGTCTTTTTTTCGATTGAAGTACACTTGGAGGTAATAGAAAGAAGTGATGTTTATGGATATGAAGTTGGATTCCATCGATCGTAAAATATTAAAGATCTTACAAGAAAATGCCCGAACCCCCATCAAAGAGATTGCCAAAGAGGTGTTCCTTTCTTCACCGGCTGTTTCCAATCGCATTGAAAAATTGGAACAATCTGGTATTCTTACCGGCTATCACGCCCAAATGAATGCTCTCTTATTTGGTTACAACATCAAAGCCTTTATCAATCTTGAAGTACAACCCTATCAAAAAGATGAATTCTATCCTTTCATCCAATCCATTCCCAATGTGATTGAATGCAATTGTGTAACTGGTGAATACGCTATGCTGATCGAAGTTGTTTTTCAGACCACCCAACAACTGGATCACTTTATCAATGAACTCCAACATTTTGGCAAGACCCAGACCCAAATCGTATTCTCGACCTCAGTCGAACATCGACAAGTACCCATCCAACTATAAAAACCACTAATAAAAATTAGTGGTATTGAATGCCCTATAAGGGCTTGTTGTTGCGCAGGTCCTTCGACCATTGAAACCTCGCCAGTCGCAACCCCGTTACATACTGCCTCTAAAAGAGGCGTGGTAAATCGCTTGCTTTGACCCGTTCACCCGTAAACGGGTCAATATATTC
>NZ_JALBUS010000030.1:0-11535 GCF_033971885.1 Absicoccus intestinalis
TCTCTTCTAGATAGGCTACATCATTTTCTTCATGCGTCTGAGCAAACGCTAAGATGGTTGGCATATTTAAGGTTTCTGCCGCTTCTAGAATGGCTTGGATATTCTCAAAATTGACAACATTGAAAGCTCCAATGGCAATCTTTTTTTCATTCGCTATTTGAAATACTTCATTTAAATCCGCTAACATAGACCCTCCTATTTTGAAAATTCGATCAATACTTTATATGATTCTGGACTTGCGGCATATTCCAGAGCTTCAACGATGTCATCAGGTTTATATACACGTGAAATTAAAGGTCGCACATCAATGATTGACTTACAAATACAATTCAAGGCACGACGATAAGTTTCTCTTGTTCCATTCTGAGTCCCCGTTACATAAATTTCTTTTGAATGAATACGTCCAGCATTCACTAAGATGGGATCATTTGGATGAATCGAACTAAACATATTACAGGAACCTGTTTTTGCGGTCATTTCAATGGCTTGGGCAGCAACAGCTGGTATGGCTGTGGTATTAAAGACAACATTGGCGCCTCGACCATTGGTTAGATCCTTAATTTGTTGAACCGCATCCGATTCCATTGGATTGATGGTTACATCGGCTCCCATTTTACGAGCAAAAGCTGCACGTTCTGGATTTACTTCACTAACGATCACTCGTGCTCCTTGTTTTTTTGCACATAATACATGTAACAATCCCATCGCACCACCGCCAAGAACAACGACATCATCGCCCATTTTGATTGGCGTACGCTGGATACTATTGATGACACAGGCTAATGGTTCTGTTAATGCTGCAATATCCGATGGAGTTTCTTTTGGATATATGTATATATGGCTTGCTTTTACTACAGCATATTCTGAAAATCCGAAGAAACCAGAATATCCATTTGAATTAAAATAAGCGGGACCTTTGGTGAATTCGTCACAAATGTTTTCATTACCAAACTTACAATCATCACAAATACCACATTCATCCGTAGTGTTATTAATCACATGGTCGCCAACATGAATTAGATTCTCATTCACATTGGGGCCTAATTTTTCAACAACTGCTGAATATTCGTGTCCACCAATATGTGGATATGAAAAATTATTATCTCCTTTATAATCCCTGACATCATTGACACAAATAGATGCCGTCAATACCCGTAACAATACTTCACCATCTTTTGGCTCAGGAACAGGAATATCTTTAATGTTATATGTATGCGGTGCTTCTAAAATACACGCTTTCATTTTTATTGAATATCTCCTTTTATAGAAAAAGAAGCCCTTAAGCTTCCTCAAATTTTATTATCTTCGTCATCTTTCATTTCATCAAAATTAAATTTTGCAACTTGTTGTTGACCAATTTGCACAGCAATATCAGCTAGTTTTTCAACGGTCATGCCTTCTTCTTGTCGAGCTACAGCAATCTCAATGAGCATGCCCATATTGGTTCCACCAACAACTTGCATATTTTTCTTTTCATTAGCAATTTGAGCACTTAACTGAAAAGGCACACCACCAACTAAATCGGATAACACTATGATAGAATCACAATAGCTTAGAAATTCAACCGTTGCCAATAGATGGTCATAAAAAACCTCTGGGGCATCCTGAATATGAAAATCAACTGTTACGCAATTATCTAAATTACCAATGAACCATTCTGCGCTTGAAGTTAATCCAGAAGCAAAATTTCCATGTCCAGTAATAATCATTCCTATCATAAGTATCCTCCATTTATGAATATTATCTTACTTAATATTCCACTTTGCAATTTACTTAGTTTTATTAATCATTTTTATTCGTCTAATTCAGGTTCCACTAGGATTTTATAGAAGAACTCTGTATGATCTGCCATGATACGAATACCATCATAAACTTTAGAAAGAGGTAATCTAGATGATATTATTGGTTTAGCAACAATCTTTCCGTCTCGCAGTGCTTCTAATGAAATATCCCACGCATTATGAGGGGTATTTTTCATTTCAAAAGCCCATGTACCTTTAATCGTAATTTGACGTCTTAAAATCTTTTCAAAAGTATCTACTTGGATTTGAAGAGGTTTTATAGGACGCCCTACTAGCCCTAGTTTACCATTATGTTTCAATAATGATATAGCCTCATTAAATACAAATTCAGATCCACTCGCTTCAAAAACAGAATCGACTCCCTGCTTATTGGTTTTCTCAAAGATAATTTTTTTAGGATCAACTTCCTTTGAACAAATCGCATCTGTCAATCCGATTTTTTTTGCAATTGCTACCTTTTTAGAATCTAAATCAATCGCAAATACATGATTGGCACCCATCGCTTTGGCCCATTGTGCAATAAAGATTCCAATTGCGCCTAATCCATATACAGCAACATCATCACCATAATGTATACCGATATTAGATGCTACATGTTGAGCTACCGTAATCGGTTCTAACATAGCAGCACATTCAAAATCTACCCCATCTGGCACTAAAACTAAATTATCTTTAGGAACTCGACAATATTCTGCAAAACCACCATCATTCCGAGACCCTAAATAATCATAATTTGTACACAATTGAAAGTTTCCAATTTCACATTGATTGCATTCATGGCAAGGAATTAATGGAATAACTGCAACATTTTTATTCAACCATTTTGAATCTACATTTTTTCCAATTTTTACTATCTGGCCACCAAATTCATGGCCTGGAATCGTTGGAAAGTGGTATGTTCCCGTTTTTAACACCCGAGGAACGTCTGATCCACAAATTCCGCACGCCTTTACTTTCACTAATACATCATCATTCCCGATAGTGGGTATTTCAACATCTTCATATCTTAAATCATCTATACTATGTAAAACACTAGCTTTCATCATTTTATTTTTATTATCCTACTCCAAGTTTGCATGTTTTTTCCACAACAAATGTAAATCTTTAATACCTTTTTTCTGTACAATTTTCATAGCAACCATGTCACCCAAAAGTAGCAAGCTCTGTTCAAATAAGCTACTCATTATTTGATTTGAATGTATTTCATCCTTTAAATATAGTTTGGTTTGACATGGAATGCGAACAAACAAATCTTCATATGGCTTCATTGAACTTTCGCTATTAGAGCCAATATGAATCGTTTGGGCTCCATATTTCTTCGCTAATTTAATTATCGATAGTGGAAAAATACTTTCTCCGGACCCAGAACCAACAATTAATATATCATCCGGAGTGATGGCTGGTTCATTAATTTCACCAACATAATAGGCATCAATTCCTAAATGATTCAATCGTTTTTCCCATGCTTGCAGCATGAGTAATACACGTCCGACACCAACAAAAAACACCTTTTTTGCCCCACAAATCATCTCCACCATCTGATCAACTTGAGAATTATCAATAGTTTCAAATACCCTATTTAATTCATCAAGCACTATATCTTTATTTGAATCCAATATCTACTCCTTATCAAACAACGCATAGAAATCATCTTCATATAATTTTACATTGGGTTTTATCGTTTTATTAATTTGGCTAATTGCCATGGAAAATAGGCCAAGTAAAAATTTTTTATCTTTTGTTCCATATGCATTTATAACCTCATTCATCTTTATATTTAACGCATTAATTTGTTTTTTGTATTTATTTACATATAAATGGCCAAGAAAATTCTTTTCTTTACCAAAAATTTCGCTTTGGTGCTCATTTATAAACTGTGTAAAATCATATTTATACTTGACCATTTTTAAATCTCCTACTCTTTATCTAGCTTTGCGCTATACATTGCTTTACATATAGTAATTTCATGGTCATGGATTTGGTCAAAAAGCTTTAGCATATCCTGTATACCTGCGGTATGTGTAATTAAATCATTTACTTTCAACTTTCCATTTTGAATCATTTCTACCGTATACTTCCATTCATTAATTGGTGTATTTGAATATGCTGAATTCCAGATACCATACATATTCAATTCCTTTCGTAATAATGTAGAATGATTTTGTAATTTTATCGTGGTATCATTTGATGGATTTCCCATCCAAACTACATTCCCTCCATATCTTACAATTTGTAAAGCATCGTTGATTCCTCCAGAAGATCCTGTTCCTTCGATCACGACATCAGCCCCACGACCATTTGTCAAATGATCAATAATCTGCTTAGCATCTTCCTTCAGCGAATTGATTACTGTCAATCCTCTTTCTTTTGCGAAAGCTTCTTTTTCTTCATTGATTTCGGTCAATACAACCTGGCTAGCGCCAAAAAGTTTAGCCCATCGTGCAATCAAAATTCCAATAGGCCCTGCACCTAAAACAACAACTGTTTGACCTGCAGTAACGCGGCCTTTACGAATTGCATGTTGCGCAACACAAGCCGGTTCGGTGATTGCCAAATGTTCAAGATTAGCATCATCATTCGCTAATACCAAATGCCATCTAGAAGGAATCAAACAATATTGTGCAAAACCGCCATTATTTCTAGATCCTAAATATCCATAATTCTGACATTGATTATAGTTTCCAATCTCACAAGAATCACATTTTTTACATGGAATCAATGGGAAAACGGCCGCTTTTCTTCCAATCAAATCATTATCTTTTTGATCACCAACAGCAACTACTTCACCTGCAAATTCATGGCCTAAAACGACAGGATTGACGCGAGTACCTAATTTATATACACGAGGAATATCCGAACCACAAATTCCACAAGCTCCAACTTTTAAAAGAATTTCTTCTCCTTTCGGTTCTGGAACCGGTAAATCTACTAGTCGAAAATCATTTACTGCATATAAACTCAATGCTTTCATTTGTTCACACTTTCCATTTACTTTAACAATCCATTCACATCAATTGCTGCTGCAGTTGCAACAATTTGAATATATACACGAATTCCTTTTTCATCAAAATACTTAAAGCATTCTCTTTCTTCTTCAGAAGCAGAAATATTTTTATATAACTTTTCACGTCCTTGCTTCATTCCCATTCCACCAACATTGATCTCATTAATATCTAAACCTGCATCAACTAAAGGTTTCAAGCTCAATGGTGTTTTTGCTAAAATGAACGTTGGAACTTTAAGCCCTTCTTTTACCTTAGTAATTGCATCATCTTCCGTTAGCGCAATTACTTTTACACCTTTTGGTGCAGCATTTTGTAATACAAAAAGCATAAAATCATCTTTTGCCACTTTATTATCAACAACGATAATTTGCTTAGCAGGCATGATTTTCATCCACGATGTCATGACTTGTCCATGAATTAAACGATCATCAATACGTACAAACAATAAATTTTTTTCCATATATTATTCCCCCTCGTTAGTGTATTTCACTAAGTCTATACTGTCTGGTGCAGCATCTATCAAACATTGAGCTAATTCATCAAGAGTAGTATTTTCGTTTCGATTCAAATTTGCCGTTAATGCCAATGGTAAATTCATACCAACAACAATATAAATATGTTTTTTTTGACATAACATTAAACTTTGATTAAACGGTGTTCCTCCTCTTAAATCAGCTAGTACCAGAACTCCATCTCCTGTATCCATTCTATTTACAGCTTTTTCTAGCCGATTACCATAGGATGAAGGATCATCTTCTGGCATTAGTGATACTACTTCTGTTTGACACATTTCTCCAGATATCATTTCTGTACTATTACGCAATCCTTCTGGAAATTTACCATGTCCAGCAAATACTAGTCCTATCACGAATCAACCACTTCCAATTCTGTTTTATATTTATGATAATTTTCCTCAAAACTATCCAATCCTGTAATGATACTTGAAGTACCAACAACAAATACATTAGCTCCTGCCTGTCTCATTGCTTTAGCATTTACCATGGTTGTATTACCATCTACTACAATATCAGCATTCTCTTTGCCATTTTCATCTAATAATTTTCGAGTTCGTTCAATTTTTTCGAGTGCTGACGGAACCATCTTCTGTCCAGCAAAACCCGGATTTACTGTCATTAAAGTTACATAATCTATCAAATCAATACATTCTTCCAAATATCCCAATGGTGTCCCAGGATTCAATACCAAGCCAGCACTACAACCATGTTCATGTATGGATTGTAGCAATTTGTATGGTTGATATGTCGTTTCTGGATGAAAAGAAATTTTGTCTCCCGCCATAATATGATACATATCAATAAATTTTTCTGGATTGGTACACATAAAATGCATATCCACTGGTAAATCACTTAATCGTTTTACATCATTATATGTTGTAACTCCCAACATCACATTATCAACAAAGTGCCCATCCATTACATCAAAGTGGATACTATCTAATTTTACTTTTGCAAATAAATCAAGATATGGCTTAAATTCTTCTACCTTGCAGCACATGATTGATGGAGAAATTTTCACTTCTTTCACTCTGATCCTCCTTTAAATAATCAAGCTATGACATTCATATGAGGTAATATCATAGCTTAATTAATTCTTTTATATTTATGCTGCCGATAAAATTCCTAAATATGAACAAACAATACCAAATACAAAGATGATCAAAATAATCAAAGTAGGATTCATTTTCTTATTTACCATACGCCATACCAGCAAAGTTATAATTAATGGAATAGCACCAGGCAACAAGGTGTCAAACATATCCTGAACAACAACTTTTACTTCACCGGATCTGAACGTTAGCGGACATTTAACAGCAACACGAGAATAAGCCATATTTCCGACAACAACGAGACCAATGATACTAAATGCTTCTGTGATCTTATCCAAGGTTCCAGATTGCAACAATGAAACAATTGCTTGTTTTCCTTGTTTGTAACCCATCATGAAGCAGTTATATCCAAAGAAAATCATCAATGCTTTATATACAATTTCAAATAGCAAAGGTCCTGCAATATTTCCTTGCAATGCAAATTGGCAGCAAATACCTGCTAAAATTGGATAAACAACAGCTTGAGAAACTGTATCACCAATACCTGCCATAGGTCCCATCAAACCAGTACGTAAAGAGATGATATCTTCATCTTCAATAGCTGCACCATTTGCTTTCTGCTCCTCCATCGAAATCGTAATTCCATGAATAACAGTACCAATCCAAGAAGGTTCAGTATTAAAGAATTCCATGTATTTCTTTAACGCAGCAACTTGCTCTTCTTTGGTATCATATAGTTTTGTGACTACAGACATCATCTGGTTCGTCTGTCCCAAAGCCTGTAATCGTTCATAGTTATAACAAGTTTCACTTGAATAGGACAATACCCAAGCCTTAACTAAATCCTTATGTGTCAAATGATGTTCTGCCATAATTATTCTGCCTCCTCTGTATCATTTTGGAAGTAATACATAACTGCGGCAACGCATGATGCGAAGACGAAGCAAGCCATCGTATCCAATTTGAAGTACACGGTTAAGAAGAAACCCAAGAAGAAGAAACCAATAAGTTTTTTCTTTCCAATGTAGTTCAACAACATACCAATACCTAAAGCTGGCATAATAGATGCAACTAAGTTTAAAGCATTCGCTAAGCTCTTAGGGATTGAAGCAATCATATTTTGTGACCAGGTTGCTCCATACACAATCATCAAGAATACTGGTAAACCATACAATAATAAGGACAATATTCCAGATGGCAAATAATTCATCAGGCGTACACCTCTTAAGTTACCTTCTTCCAAATATTTATCAGCACGATGTACCCAAAATGCATTGATTGTCATATACGCTGTATTCTGTACAATACCAATTAACGATAATGCAGCTGCAAATGTAACAGCCATTCGTGGATCTGCTTTTGAAATAATTGTCAAAGCGGTTCCATAAATACCTGCAACCATCAAGTTTCCAGGCATAGATCCTCCTGCTGTGATCCATCCTAAATAAGTTAATTGAATATAAGCTGCTGCTTTCATTCCTAAGATTGGTTGTCCCATGAACACTCCAACTAAGAAACCAGACCATAATGGATATAACCAAGTTCTTGTAATCAAATGATTGAACCACCATTGACTACCTGTTGCCAGCAACGCTACTAAAATTGCTGATAAAATCATAAATTTCTGTCTCCTTTTCTGTTATTATGTATACAGGGAGAAATAAAATTCTTATTCGACAATCATTAAGTACATGCTAACCTTTCTTAATGATTGTATATACCTAATTTTGTTTCCTCCCTTCTTTAGAATTCTTTTCTCCGATCTACGTTTATATCATAATGAATCATTTCCATCTTTGGAATACGATTTCATTCAATTCCTTTTCATATTTTTGGCGGATTTTCCAGTTTTTGAAAACCTTTACAAAATATCCTGTCAATGATATAGATGATATATGTGATTCAATCCTTAACTTCAGACATATATGTACTATATTTTTACAAGCCGGTTACTATTCTCAAAATAGAAATTTTAATTGTTTTATTATATATTATGTATAACAATTATGAATTGAATTGCATAATTAAAACTGGCCTATCGATTCCATTATGCCTAGTGTTTATTCGTTTAATTCAACACATTACATTGGATTTTATCCTAGAAAGGGAGTTTTCATTTCATGTCTTTAATGTTAAATACAGATTTATATCGTGAATTGTCTGATTCCGAAAAAAAAGTTATTGACTATATTGAAACTCACGAAAACAAAGTTGAATCATTCTCAATTACAATGATTGCCAACCGTACTTTTACATCAACGGCAACCGTATCTCGTGCTATTAAGAAAATGGGATTTTCTGGTGGAATTTCTGAATTACGCTATAGCATCTCAATCAATAAATCTCCCTCAGAAGATGATCATGAAAAGAAAAACGAAGATATTGGCAACGTCAATCAGATACTAGCTAAATCATACCGTGAATGCATGTATACCATAGACAATATTGTAATAACAGATATATTAAAAGTTATTGATTTTATAAAGTCAGCAAATCGTATTATCTTGTGTGCACTTGGATCATCCGCCATGGTTGCACAAGAATTCCAAGAACAACTCTTAATGCTTGGATATACCCCAATCCTCATGGCTGATGAAGTTTGGTTAAAACGTAGTAATCTAGTAAAACAAAACGATTTAGTATTTATCATCACCACTTTAAATACTAGACCGGTTTTATTTGACATGGCCAATCGGGCTAAACATACAGGAGCAAAAGTTGTTACATGTGTCTGTAAGGAAGGTACAAGTTTACAGGGTATATCGGATATCACAATAATTGGACATACAGAAAACATTGTAAATACATCTATCATGTCACAAACTTCTAGACTGTCTTTAATGATAATCACACGTACAATCACAGAATATCTGGCTTTATATGAATAAAAAAATCAGTTCTACCAATCATTTAATATGAAAAATCTCACATTAAACAAGGATAGAACTGATTTTTATATTTTTATAAATGATTTTTATAGTGATACATTTTAAATATTCTATAACCAAAATAAAATGATATTACAGCAGCTAAATACGTACCAAACATTGCTATTCTGGAAGATGCAATATCCTTTGAAATAAAGGAATTGATAATCAATAATATTCCAATAACAATGAAAAACATCATTTTGGCAATCAAAGAAGAATTCGTTTCTTCTACATCCTTCTCATCGATATCATACTTTTTTGTATGATTTTTTTTCATATTATAATTTTCTATTCGCACAGAATTTTTTAATACCTTTCGATATTCATATTCCAAAAATATAAGCAATATACATGGTACGACAATAGAAATCAATAAATTCGGAACAATTGTAAAATAAATTAACAATCCAATTACTAAAACAATATAATATCGGAGTTGTAAAGTTTGAAACAATCCTTCCTGATCTTCTTTAATTTGATAAGCACGCTTTTCTTTTGGTACATAGTAAATAGCTCTTCCCCGTGCATCTCTATATATATTTTTTCCGCTAAGTTTATATTTTTGATTCTTCATTCTATTCACCTTTTTCAGCACAATTATATCTAAATTTTTATTCTATGTGAGCGTTTGTAAACGAAAACATTTACAACTTCCATATAAAAAATACATTTTATAAAATCCTTTTCATAATGCTTCCACCTTCTTTATTTTCAAGATTTTTTTATGTTATAACGCAACCAGAAGGAGGCTTCAATCAATGAAAGCTGTAATATATTTTGGAAAACATGATGCAAGAGTATCTGATTTTAAAGAACCACCAATGGGAGAAGATTGTGTGAAAATTGCCGTAAGTTATTGTGGTATTTGTGGAACAGACATTCACAAATTTAATGGGATGGGTGGATCACGTCCTGTTATTCCACCTGTAGTATTAGGACATGAAGCAAGCGGTATAGTTGTGGATGTAGGCTCAAAAGTAACAAGTTTCAAAGTTGGTGACCGTGTCGTTGCAGATCCAAACTGGAGTTGTGGTCATTGTTATTATTGTAAAAACGGACAAACCCATTTATGCGAAAATTCACGTGGTGTAGTCAAAGGATTTGCCGAATATATTTGTCCTCCTGAATCGAATGTATATAAAATTCCAGACTCCTTATCTATGGAACATGCTGCTTTGACAGAACCATTATCTTGTAGTATTCATGGCATGGATTTGGCAGAAGTTAAAACAGGTGATACTGTACTTATTGTAGGTATGGGATCTATCGGATCCATGATGGTTGAACTTGCTAGAATTTCTGGTGCTTCAAATATTATTGTTGTTGAGCCTGTAAAAGAAAAAGAACCACTTGCAAAGAAATTAGGTGCTACATTATTTATTGATCCAACCACACAAGATGTCAATCAAGTAGTCAAAGATGCTGGTATTGAGAACGTTCAACATGTCATTGAATGTGTAGGCTTAAAAAATACAATCGAAAACTCTTTTGAATATGCTGGAAAAGGGGCAACTGTTGTTTTATTTGGATTAGGCGATCCTAATAATCCTCCTGTATTTAATCAGTATAATGCATTCCAAAAAGAATTAGTTATAAAAACAAGTTTTGTAAATCCACACACAACACAACGCGCTATCAATTTATTATCACATGATCAAATTCATTGTGATGACATCATTGTAAAAATCATGGAGCCTGAAGAAGTTCCAAAAGAACTAGCTAGTAAAACCTACTTTAACAAAGGAAAAGTCCTTGTTAGAATGAGCGGAAAAGAAAACTAATAATTATATGACAAAAAGAAAACAGAAAATTTTTGTAAATATAATCGGTGTCGTATTATTTGCAGTTCTTCTCTTTTTAGGATATAAGCTTGGAGGTTTATTCCTATAAATTAATGCAGTCAGAGATAGTTATATCATCTCTGGCTTTTTGTTCATAAAAAAAGAGAATTCCTTATAAAAACTTCCCTAAGACAGAAGAGTATATTGAAATATGTATTAAGCTTTGGCTACATCTTTAGTGATCATTAGATCAGCTCCAGAACCACAAATGTTGGCATCCACGACATCATCACGATGAACTGGTACTTTCATGATAGCAAAACTGTAAGCGTCAGATAAATCAGTGTCTATGATGTTATAAACAAAACCCGTTGTGAACAAACAGTTATTTGTATCATAACGGGTTTATTTACATATTGTCTTTATATCACTGCACCATGGCAGATAATC
>NZ_JALBUS010000031.1:0-8643 GCF_033971885.1 Absicoccus intestinalis
TGATTATCTGCCATGGTGCAGTGATATAAAGACAATATGTAAATAAACCCGTTATGATACAAATAACTGTTTGTTCACAACGGGTTTTGTTTATAACATCATAGACACTGATTTATCTGACGCTTACTTTAGTATTTCATCTAGTTAAGCATTTTTATTGTGCTAAGTATTCAATGATAGTCCGTGTAATCACAAATAAAGGAATACGGCTTGATATAGTTAGACCTTTAGCTTCTGCGATAGGTTCAGAATGACCAATTAAAGCTACATCTGCAATTTTTTCAAGATTGGTATTTTCTTTACAGCAACAAGTAACAATTTTAGCACCCACAGTTTTTACTGCTTGAGCAGCTTCAAATAATTCTGGTGTAGAATTATTCACACTTAAAAAAATCACTGTATCATTTTTTTCAACGATTCTATCCATTTTTTTCATCCACATAACATCTTTGACAATGATTGTAGTATAACCAAATAATTGTAAATACATTTGTAATTCTTCGGAGACTAGTGTTGTAAATCCTCTGGAAACAAGAAATATACGATTTGCAAATTGAATATATTCAATGGTTTGCAAAATCTTCCTTGTATCCAATTGATCAATTGTTTGTGCTGTTTCACGATATGATTTTGCTAACGATTCGTTTAAAATATGTGAAGTATTGCTTATTTTTCGTTGTTCCTGTTGTTCAACATATGAGTAGCGTAAATCAGACATACTTTGATAACCACACTTACGTATCGCACGTGAAACAGTTGCAGGAGAAGTAAAAGTTTTTCTGGCAATGGTTGTTATGGATGTATCCATAAGGGTATCTACGTGTTCATTGATATAGTCAATGATAACCTTTTCCGATTCTGATAAAGTATTATATCCCTCTTTCGATAATTGTATAAACATTTAAAAAAACCTCGCTTTTTAAGAGTATGACATATTTGAAAATGATTTTCATTTTTATTGGAAATCTTCTTTTTTTGTGGTTCTGTTTTCGCTTTACAGGTATTGTAAGCACTTTTGTCAAGAAATTATAATATAGGTGTAAATCAAATGTACGTATATTTTGATCTAAAACGTTTGGATGTTTAAATGGCTGGACACCTGAACTAGAGGAGGATTTTTATTACATGTATGTTACATTAAAAGAAGTTTTAAAAGAAGCAGATGAATTAAATATGGCTGTGGGGGCCTTTAATACGCATAATTTAGAAATGATGCCAGCTATCATTAAAGCTGCAGTTAAACAAAATATGCCTGTTATTGTACAAACCAGCTGTGGAACAGCCAATTATGTTGGACATCGAAATCTTGTAGCCATTGCCAAATCATTGGCGGAAGAATACGGTATCAATGTTGTACTTCATTTGGATCATGCCCAGGATTTTAGTGAAATCCGTAAAGCTATTGATGCGGGATACAGCTCTGTTATGTTTGATGGTTCAGCTTTGCCACTTAAAGAAAATATTTTAGGAACCAAACGCGTAATTGATTATGCACATCCAAGAGGTGTTAGTGTAGAAGCAGAATTAGGAACCGTTGGTGGAACGGAAAATGGTATTGTTGTCGATCAAACAAATGTACATTATACACAGCCAGAAGCTGCTATAGAATTTGTAAAACACACGGGTATAGATGCATTAGCAGTAGCCATAGGAACCAACCATGGTCAATATAAATCAAAAACCAATATCAACTTTAAACAATTAAAGAAAATCAACGATGCTATTGATATTCCATTGGTTATTCATGGTGGAACGGGCGTCAAAGATGAAGACGTTAAAAAAGTTATTGATTTAGGCATTCGTAAATTCAACGTTGGAACCGAACTGTTGGTGGGTTGGAATCGAACTGCTAAAGAATGTTACAATTCCAACAAAGAAAATACATCCAACCGAGAAAATGTCATTCCTTGTTTGAAAAAGATTGATGAGATTGTTCAGCAAAAAATCAACTTATTCAAAAATATAAAATAAGGAAACTTTATGAGAGCAGGATTCTATACGGGTAATTATACATATGAAGTTCGAGACGTACCGGAAAGAGCTCCTATAAAAGATGAAGTAAAAATAGAAGTTGCATGGTGTGGTCTTTGTGGTACAGACCTTCATAAATTTAATGGACAAAATGGTGCCAGCGTGGTAAATCCACCTATTATTTTGGGACACGAATGTTCAGGAATCGTTGTAGAAGTGGGACCAGAATGTAAATACTTTAAGCCTGGGGATCGGGTCACCTGTGATCCAAGCTATGGCTGTGGAAAATGCATTTGGTGTCAACAAGGGTTACCGAATTTTTGCTTAGAACGACATGGTGTTGCAAAAGGATTTGCTGATTATGTATATCCACCGGAACAGAATGTTTATCATATCAGCAACCATTTGGATCTGCAGTCTGCTGCTTTAGCTGAACCTTTATCTTGTGTAATTCATGGATTGGATCTAATCCAGATACAAAGTGGTAAAACCGTTGCTATATATGGCATGGGATCTATTGGGTTATTGATGTTACAACTTGTCCGTTATACAGGGGCAGGAAAAATCATTGTTGTAGAAAAAGAAACTATCAAGCAAAAATTAGCTTTAAAATTAGGCGCTGATATGGCTGTAAATAGTGATCAATTAGAGCAGATTAGCAAAGAAGAGAATATTGACTATGTGATTGAATGTATTGGATTGAAAAAAACTATGGAACAAGCAATTCATGTAGCCGGTAAAAATGCCAAAGTTTTATTATTTGGATTGGGCAATCCAAAACAACCTTTACAATTCAATCAATTTGAAGCATATACAAAAGAATTAAGTATTTATACATCATATTTAAATCCCCAAACAACCAATCGTGCAGTACATTTTTTAGAAAGTGGTTTATTAAACATAAAGGACATGATTAGTGCAGAATTGAGTTTAGAAGAAATGGGAAATGAATTAAGAAATCATATATATTCTAAGCAAGGCAAAGTCATGGTGTATTTATCTGGAAAAAGATAGGAGGAAATAATGTTATTATCCGCAATTTTAGTTGCTCTATTAGCAACAATGGGACAATGGTGGTTTTTTGGCCCCGTTACAAAATGCTTAGTATATCCGCTAACAACTGGAACCTTAGTTGGTGTCTTTATGGGTGATCCAATGACCGGTATGTTGGCGGGTGCTAATATTCAGTTAATTTATCTAGGATGGATTTCAGCAGGTGGAACCATGCCAAGCAATACAATTGTTGCAGGTATCTTTGGTACTGCAATGACAATATTAACAGGATCAAATCCAACGATGTCGGTTACATTTGCTATTCCATTTAGTATGTTCGGATTGTTACTGAATCAAATTTACATGACTGTCAATGCTGCATGGATTCATCAAGCCGATCATTTGCTAGAAAAAGGTAATATCCGTGGCGTTCGGATCATGAACTTTTTGCCTTCATTCTGCATGGCATTTATATTATATGGTATTCCGGCTTTTTTATTAGTAACAACAGGAAGCGGATGGGCAACACAATTGATTCATGCCGTACCTGAAAATATTATCCATGCATTGGAAGTTGTTGGTGGTATTATGCCTGCACTTGGAGTCGCAATGTTATTGAATTATTTAGGTAAGAAAAAATTGATTCCTTGGTTCTTTGGTGGTTTCTTCTTGACAGCATATTCTGGTTTGGGTTTAACAGCAATCTCTATTTTCTCAGCAATTATAGCTATCATCATTTATATGAATGACTCTGCTAAAACAGCACAAACAGTAGTAACAGCGAAAAAAGTAAAACGTTTGAGCGTTGATAAAAAAATCAATACGGTTACTGTAGGTAGTGATGATGTCCCAACTGCAACAATAAGTGAAAATAAACCAAGAGAAGTTTTACCATATACGAAAAAATTATCAAAGAAAACTCTGGTTAAAACATGGTTGTGGACAACCAGTACTGAAGCTTGTTACAACTATGAACGTTTGCAAGCATTAGGTATTGCGAATTTAATGATTACACCGATCCGTGCCTTATATGATACCAAAGAAAAGCAGGTCGAAGAATTGAAAAAATATATGGAATTCTATAATTCTGAAGTATTTACAATCGGTCCAATTATCAACGGAATTACCTGCTCAATGGAAGAAGCACGTGCTAATGGCGAAAATGTATCCGCCAAAGATATTAATGCGGTACGTACTGGATTGATGGGACCTGTTGCCGGTATCGGCGATACCATTATGCAAGGTATTTTGTTCCCAATTTTATTTGGTATTGGCTGTTCAATGGCGTTAGATGGTAGCTATTTAGGTCCAATCTTATCCTTTGTTATTTTTGAAGCATTAATTTTCTCTTGCGGATATTTCATGTTCATGACAGGTTATAAACAAGGAAAAACATCATTACTAAGAATATTAAAAAACGGTACCATCGATAAAATCATCAATGCATTTAGTATTGTTGGCTTGATGGTTGTAGGTGCCATGGCTGCAACACGTGTAACCATTAATACAAATCTGGCATTTACAGTTGGTGAAGGGACAACAAAACTTCAAAGCGTTTTAGATTCACTGGCTCCCGGTTTGATCCCATTAGGTATAACAATGTTAGTTTGGTGGATGTTACGAAAAAAAGTCAATACCATTTGGATTATCATAGCTATCTTCTTAATTGGTTTTATCGGTTACTTTACAGGCATTTTGGGATACACAGGTTAATAACAGAAAGTGGGTGCTGAATGGTAAACATTATATTGATCAGTCATGGTGACATGTGTCTAGGTATGCTCGATGGTTTAAAAATGATCGGCGGCGGGGATTATGGCGTTAAAGCCCTCCCCCTCGTACCAGGCACAACTCCCGAAACATATCGTGCAAATTTAGCAAAATTGATTGAAGAAAGTAGAGACAAAAGCAACGATGGAACTTTAATCTTATCAGATATTGCCGGTGGCACCCCTTATTTGAGCGCAGCCTATTTATCCAAAGATTACAAACTGGCATTGGTTAGTGGTATGAATATGCCAATGTTGCTAACTTTGGCATTAGAAAGAAACGATGATTCCACGTTGAATTCTTTACTTGAAAAAGCAGAGAGTACATATAAAAGAGCTTATAAAGCAACAACATTTAGAAAAGGAGAAAAAAAGAATCGTGCAAAACTTAGTATTAACAAGAATCGATGACCGATTGATTCACGGACAGGTTATGACAGCTTGGATAAAGAATAAAAATGCTCAACAAGTTGTAATTGTTGATGATGATGTAGCCAATGATGAATACATGATTGAAGTATTGGAAATGGCAATACCTGAAGAAATTCCAATTGGGATTTTCACCAAAGAAGAAGGTGTAGAATTCTTCTCACAAGGATTGGATGCACCAACCATTTTGTTAGTCAAAGGGCCAGGTGTTCTGAATTACTTGATTGATCACAATGTCCCTATTGATGCCATTGATGTTGGTGGAATGGGCGCAAGAAGTGATAGATCTACTCTATATAAAAATATTTCCACAAGTCCAGAAGAAAATGAAGAATTTAAAAAACTATTAGATAAAAATGTCAACGTATTTATTCAAGTAATGCCACAAAATAAACCCGTATCCGTGGCTGAGTATATAAAGTAAAAAGAAGGAAGTTATTTATGGATAAAGAAAGAATGGATGGGCGCGTTATCGTTATTACAGGAGGTAGCAGCGGAATGGGCGCTGCTATGGCAAAAGATTTTTCAAAACGCGGCGCTAAAATTGCTGTCTATGATTTAAATAAAGAAAAAGGGCAACAAATAGTCGATGAAATCAAAGCAAAAGGAAATATAGCTGAATTTTTCAAAGTTGATGTCACCAATAAACAAGCCATTGAGGATGCAACCAATCAAGTGGAAATACAATTAGGCCCTTTAACCAACTGGGTTAACTCAGCTGGTATTTCTAGAATGGTTCCTTTCTTGGATTGTAGTGAAGAATTATGGAATCTAACATTGAATGTCAATTTAAAAGCTACTTTCTTATGTTGTCAGGTTGCAATTTCACACATGCTAAATAACGGCAAAGGTGAAATTGTGAATATGTGTTCTCTATCAGGTAAAAAGCCTAGTTCTTGGCAGACAATCTATTGTGCAAGTAAATTTGGCGTTTTAGGTTTGACACAATCCATTGCTAAAGAATTTGCAGACAAAAATATTCGTTTAAACTGTATCTGCCCAGGTATCGTACATACCGAAATGTGGGATAAATTAAAATATGAATATGCAAAGAAACGAAATTTAGATCCAGAAGAAGTTTTACCATATTTTGAAAAGCAAATTCCAATGCATCGTTTGGTTGATTTACAAGATGTGATTAATGCTGCTGTGTTCTTATTGACCGATAATTCCAGCTATTTGACAGGACAATCTATTAATCTTGTCGGTGGTGAATGGATGGATTAATATGACTGCACTTGCTTTCAGTGGACCGAAACAATTATATTACCAGCTTTACAGCCAATTGTTTCAAAGTATATATAGTGGTCAGTATAAAATAGGTGATATTATGCCCACTGAAAATTCATTGGCAGAAAATCTACATGTAAGTCGAACTACTGTACGAAGTGCCATGGAAATGCTGGTACAGGAAGGCATGATAAAAAGACAACGTGGTAAAGGGAGTATTGTTATATCCAATACACCAAAAAGTGCGTTGAGCCATGTTGTCAGTTATGCAAAGAAAAATGATATTGATAAAGGAAATATATACAATAAGGTGTTAATTTTACATATTGATAAAGGCTTATTAGATATTAATCATGATCTACATTTAGATAAAAAAGCTGAAATCATCCATATGGAAAGAATTCATTATGTAAATGAAGAGCCATGTTATCTAGTCGTTAATTACTTTGAAAAAGCATATGTTCCAGACATTATGGATCATGATTTTTCAAAAGAATCACTTCGTGCTTTCTTAAAATTACATTATGGCATTCTATGGGAATGTGCCACACAAGAAATTTATTGCATTCTTGCGGATGATGAAAAAGCCAATCAATTTAAAATCAAAAAAAACAGTCCTCTTATGTTGGTAAAAAGAATCTCTTATGATAAAAACAATTTACCGCGAGAAGTTGTTTATACATATTATCGTGCTGATTTATACCACCTTGAAATTAAACTATCGAATGAATGTATATGAAACAAACATTAGTTTTATTGGCTGGTTATCCAGGAACAGGAAAAACATATTTAAGCCAATTGATCCAACAGAAAATTGGTGCATTTCAAGAAGTAAGTCCTGATACAATCAAAGAGAGAAATTGGGATATTTTTGGCTTTGATACATTACAAGAAAAAGAATCATTGATCCAGCTGAGCTGGAAAGAATACTATTTAGAAATAGAAGAATGGTTTAAAAGAAACAAAAATGTCATTTCGGATTATCCGTTCAGTAGTAAGCAACATGATCAATTACATCATCTTACAGATAAATATCAATATCAAGTTATAACTGTACGTCTGATTAGTGATTTAAATATTCTCTTTGAACGACAAAAAAATCGAGATTTGAATACAAATAGACATCTGGGCCATATTGTTCTACAGTATCATAAAGGCATGAAATTACAAAATCACAAACAAGCAGATAATTTATTAACAAAAGAAGAATTTTTTGATCGTTGCTTAAATCGTGGCTATCAATCATTTTCATTAGGAAAATTGTATGAAGTGGATGTCACTGATTTTTCTAAAGTGGATTATTCAACATTATTAAATAACATTAAACAAGATATATATAACTCTTAAATGAATATATATATACTCTAAATTTATATGTATTTTAGGCGATGAATATTCCAAGATGACGGAGCCATCCATTCCATTTCTCAGAACCACCTATTCAATGAAAAATGAGCCACTTCAATCACAATCAACATCCTGAAGTGGCTTTGATTCATCTATTGTTTAATTTTTGAATTTCTTCTAAAAGATATTCTGTTTCCTCTTTTGCATATTTTCTAACAAGTTTTTCATGAAAAGTTTGGTTATAATAATTTCTCAAACAATTGTAACAAGAAGTATTTTCATCGCAACAATCTTGAGAAACCTTATCTAATGTGCTATTTAGAACCTTAATAAAAGCATCTTTATCTACCAACCTTTTTGAATGTCCTGCTCCACCAGGCACATTATCAAAAATAAGAATATCATAACTGTATGTCTCAAAATTACTATCAAGAACACCATCTATATCATTACGTTCAATATCTAAAGCATTGCTCATTCCTTCTAATAATGCGTACATAAAAGACAATGCTTTTGAATAAGCTTTATCTTTACTGTCTGCGTCAATTAGTTTTAAAGAAGGAATGTTAAATCGAGCCACATCTGTTCTAAAACTGTGCCCTAATTCGATTTTTTGTAATGTTTTATTATTACAATCAAATTGTCGATAATTTTTATGTTCTTTGACTAGGTTTTTCAAAATAGAATTTCTACGAGCAATTTGTGTATATCCACAAATGGGGCATATGTGGAAAGTCTCTTTATTTTTTACCAATAGCTCATCATTTGCACTTGTTATGTAAGCGTCAGATAAATCAGTGTCTATGATGTTATAAACAAAACCCGTTGTGAACAAACAGTTATTTGTATCATAACGGGTTTATTTACATATTGTCTTTATATCACTGCACCATGGCAGATAATC
>NZ_JALBUS010000032.1:0-7381 GCF_033971885.1 Absicoccus intestinalis
TGGATGAAAATTTGATGACGACCAAGAAAGGTGTCTATGCTGGTGGAGATGCAGTCACAGGGGCTGCCACTGTCATCAGTGCAATGGGGGCTGGCAAACATGCGGCTGCTTCCATTGATGCGTATTTATCGAATCAATAGGTTGTTATTTTGGTCATATATTTTTATTTTACTTTATCTTTTCAAAACTAAGATATGTGTTATAATTATACGCGATAGGAGGTTGTTCCATGGGATTTATGGATAAGATTCATGAATTTGTCAATCCAGAAATGGAAGATGACGAATACGAAGATGATGAAGAAGTGGTAACAGGTGCTGAAACGGAAGAAGAAAAACCAGAAGCTCAAAACCGTTATGAGCGCCCAAAAAACCGTGCGAATACAAATGCTTTGAGTGCAAGCACCAAGATGGTTCTATTTGAACCCCGTGGATTTGGTGAAGTAGAAGAAGTTGGTACACGTTTAAAAGAAGGACGTGCTGTTGTAGTTAATTTACATAAATTGGATCGTGATTATGCACAACGTACAATTGATTTTTTGACAGGTGTTGTTTTTGCGTTAGATGGTAAAATCCAAAAGATCGGTCAAAATGTTATTTTATGTTCTCCAGCAGCTATTGATGTAGCTGGATCCATTTCGATCGACGATACGGACGATTTTGACGAAGAATAACCATTTCAATCAAAGAGGTCATGAGGAATTTATCGCAAAGGTAAAGGATGATATCCAGTTATCTTCCGTGCGATATCAACCGGTCGTGACCTCTTTTTTAACGCCTTCGCAAGCGCAAATGCTGCCATCGATCGTTGGAAAGTCCATGATTGTGTATATGTCTGGAGGATATGCACAAGCCCAACGAAAGGTAGCTTGTATCAGTCCTTATGCTTTGGAAGACGTGGATTTTTCCGTTGTTTGTCTTGTGTCAAAATACGATGCACGCTATAAAGAATTAAAACATCCAGATGTATTAGGAGCTCTATTGCACCTAGGGATCAAACGAGATCAGCTAGGGGACATTCTTGTGGATGCGCATGAAATTGTGCTTTTTTGTACTTCACATATGGCTGATTTTATTATTGATTCTTGTACGAAGATTGCCCGGTGTCCGATTCATTTTGAAAGAGATGATGACCACATCGTTAATGGTATTTCTTTTGAGGAAATTCGAGTCAATTGTTCCAGTTTACGAATGGATGCGATCGTCGCGCAACTGGCTCATTGTTCGCGTACAAAAGCGTCGAAACTGATTGCTTCCGGATTGGTAAAATTGAATGATGTCGTTCTTGAAGAAAATGTGCAATTATGCGATAATGATTACGTTTCAATACGTAGGGTAGGGCGATTCCAATTCAATGGCATACTCGCTATTTCAAAGAAGAATCGTTTGATCTTAGGTTTTTTGAAATTTCAATAGCGACGATAAAGACACGTTATATGAATGGAGCTATTCAGAGAACAACGGATGGGTGAGAAGTTGTATAGAAAGTTCATATAATATCACTTTGGAGCTAATGATTGGAATTAAGTACAGTCATTCGTAGGGCTTGCGTTAAAAGCATTGAGTGATCAAGTTTAACTTGGTAACTAAGGTGGTACCGCGTTCAGACGTCCTTAGAAGGGGCGTTTTTTTTATGGAAGGAGACAAATATGGACTACAAAGACACGTTACACATGCCAAAAACGGACTTTGAAATGCGTGGAAATCTAGTAAAGAAAGAGCCTAAATTTCAAAAACGTTGGCAAGATATTGATTTATATGGAAAGATGTTAGAAAAAAGAAAGGATGCTCAACCATTTGTGTTGCATGATGGTCCACCCTATGCGAATGGAGATATCCATTTGGGACATGCTTTAAATAAGATCTTGAAAGATGTCATCAATCGTTCGAAATATATGGCTGGATATCAGGTTCCTTATATTCCCGGATGGGATACACATGGATTACCGATAGAAACAGCTGTAACCAAAGCGGGTTATGATCGAAAGAAAATGGGCATTGCTGAATTCCGTAAGATTTGTCATGATTATGCGTTAGAACAAGTTGCTCGTCAAAAAGCTGGTTTCTTATCTCTAGGATCCATTGGCGACTATGATCATCCATATATTACCTTACAAAAAGAGTTTGAAGCCAAACAAATTGAAGTATTTGGTAAGATGGCCTTGGATGGTTTGATTTATAAAGGATTAAAACCAGTGTATTGGTCACCTAGTAGCGAAACTGCTTTAGCTGAAGCCGAAGTGGAATATAAAGATATGAAGACCCCTACCATCTATGTCAAATTTAAAGTTAAAGATGGTAAAGGTTTGTTAGATGAAGATACTTATTTCGTCATTTGGACAACAACTCCTTGGACCATTCCAGCCAATCAGGGTATTTCCTTAAATCCTCGTATGACCTATGCCGTGGTCGATACAGATAAGGGCAAACTGGTCATGTTGGAAATGCTGGTGGATCAATTATGTAAAGATTTTGGATGTGAGCGTTATGAAATCATCAAGACCTTTAAAGGACAAGAAGCGGAATATATCACATATGAACATCCACTGTATGCCAACGATCCAACGCATGTCAATGCAGAAGGGATTGTCATGTTAGCGGATTATGTCACAGAAGATGCAGGTACGGGTTGTGTTCATACTGCCAGTGGTTTTGGTGCGGATGACTTCTATACGGTTCATTCCCGTTATAAAATGGATGTATTGAACAATGTCGATGATCAAGGACGATTGACAGAAGAAGCCGGAGAAGAATTGGCTGGACAATCGGTTTGGGATGCGAATAAAACGGTTACGGTCAAATTGGATGATTTGGGTGTCTTATTGAAATTAGCTTGGTTGACACATAGTTATCCACACGATTGGCGTACAAAGCAGCCAATCATTTATCGTGCAACTACACAGTGGTTCTGTTCAATCGATAAAATTCGTGATCAATTATTAGATGAAATTGATCATGTAGAATGGATCCCTAGCTGGGGTCAACAACGGATGCATAATATGATTGCCGATCGGGATGACTGGTGTATTTCTCGTCAACGGGCTTGGGGTGTGCCAATTCCAATCATTTATGGAGAAGACGATACGCCATTGATGGAAAAAGAAATCTTTGATCATGTGGCTCGTTTGGTTGCGGAATATGGCTCCAATGTTTGGTTTGAACACGATGTCAAAGAGTTGTTGCCGGAAGGATATACATCTGAACATTCTCCAAATGGTCAATTCCGTAAAGAAATGGATACCATGGATGTTTGGTTTGATTCCGGTTCAAGTCATACAGGAGCCATGATGGCAAGAGGCCTAGGCTATCCGGCTGATTTATATTTTGAAGGCTCTGACCAATATCGTGGATGGTTTAACTCCAGCTTGATCGTTGGTACTGCGGTTCATGGACATTCTCCATACAAACAATGTTTGTCACATGGATTTGTCATGGATGAAAAAGGCGTGAAGATGTCAAAATCGCAATGGAATGCGGTAGCACCAAGTCAGATCACAAAGAAATATGGGGCTGATGTCTTACGTTTATGGGCTGCCAGTGTGGATTATCAAGCCGATGTTTCCATGGGAAATAAGATCATGAAACAAATGGCAAACCAATATCGTAAGATTCGTAATACCATGCGTTTCTGTATGGCCAATCTCGATGCTCAAACATTTACGAAAGAAAATTGTTTGCCTTTCAATACATTGGCACCATTGAATCAATATATCCTGGTTCGTTTACAACAGACCATTGCGGATGTGGAATTAGCGTATAAAGAATATCGTTTTGCGGATGTCGTATCCACTTTAACGAATTTGATGACCAATGAATTATCGGCTTACTATATGGATTATACAAAGGATATCTTGTATTGTGATGAAACCGATAGCCGTGATCGTCGTGAGGTACAAACGGTTCTATATACGGCAACCGAAGTTTTAGCCAAATTATGGACACCAATTCTTCCACATACCATGGAAGAAGTCAATGACTATATGAAGTGGAATGATGTTTCCATTCAATTGGAAGATTTCCCAACCTTGACTTTGGACTTTGATCAAGAAGCTTTATTAAAAGATATGGATGTCTTATTTGATCTTCGTAAAAAAGTCTTGAAAGCATTGGAAGATGCACGTAATGAAGATATGATTGGTAAAGGACTTGAAGCGCAATTGATCTTGCATTTAAACGAAGAAACCAAGACAGTATTGGATCGAACGGTTCCAAATCCGGCACAATGGTTTATCGTATCCAAAGTAACGTTGGCGGATGCAGGTGATGAGGTTGTGGTTGCGAAAGCCGATGGACATGTATGTCCTCGTTGCTGGAATGTAACCGAATCGGATCATGAAGATGGCTTATGCGATCGTTGTCATGAAGTGATGTCAAAATAATTGGAAAAAGCTATGCTTTTGCATAGCTTTTTTTATGGAGTCTTTGTACCCTATATGGAAGATGCGTTTCCTTTATGACCATCCCACTTTGGTGTATTTATCATCAAAGGGCAAAGAAGTGCGAAGAGGAAATAAGGAGGGAATCGAGAAAGAATAGAAAATGAGTATTCGTTTCAACAATGATGAAGATAGAGACGATTCTACTATAAATAATAAGAATTTCCTAAAACATCGGTTCATGAGCATCAATAAAAAAAGTACCTCAATTTGAGGTACTCATTCGATCATTTATTGTCGTTCTCTAACAATCCGAAAACCATGGTTGTATAAATCCGTTTTGATCGTGTTCAAATGATCTTTATTTCTGGTTTCTACCGTAATCTTAAGGAAACAGTCATTGATGGCTAAATCTGGATCGGCATTGTCATAGTCGACAGCAACCACATTGCCACCATTATCAGCAATGATTTTTGATACATCTGTAAGTTGACCTGGTTTATCGGTTAATTGAATGATAAAGCTTGTTTTACGTCCCGAAAGCAATAAACCACGCGTAATGACACGGTCAATGATATTCACATCGATATTACCACCAGAAACGATGCAGACGACGTTTTTATCTTTCAATGGGATCTTATTGAACATGGCTGCGGCTACAGATACCGCACCAGCACCTTCCGCAACAACTTTTTGTTTCTCTAATAACGTCAAGATCGAAGCGGCAATCTCATCTTCCGTTACGGTAAAGATATCATCGACATAGTTGGAAACAATTTCAAAAGGAATATCACCTGGATGTTTAACTGCAATGCCATCTGCAAATGTATTCACCGTATCCAAGGTGATTTGTTTGCCTTCATGAAAAGAACGATACATACTTGGTGCATTGGCTGCTTGGACACCATAGATCTTAATATCAGGTTTCATGCTCTTAGCCGCAAAAGCAACACCAGATATCAATCCACCACCACCAATTGGAACAACAATGGCATCGACGACATCAAGATCTTCTAAGATTTCCAAGCCAATCGTTCCTTGACCGGCAATGACATCTTCATCATCATAAGGATGAACGAAGGTATATCCTTTTTCTTCGGCCATTTGTGCCGCTAGGGCATAGGCTTCATCATAAGCCCCTTTTGCTAGACATACTTCAGCCCCATAACTCTTGGTTGCTTCAATTTTAGAGATAGGTGCATTATCTGGCATACAAATGGTACATTTAATGCCTTCTTGTTGTGCAGCCAAAGCTACACCTTGAGCGTGATTGCCAGCACTGGAAGCAATGATTCCACGTGCTTTTTCTTCGTCGGTCAAACGAGAAATCTTAAAATAAGAACCACGAATCTTAAACGATCCCGTACGTTGTAAATTTTCTGTTTTCAAATAAATATGGTTGGTATTGCTTAAATCGAAAGCAGGAATTACAGATGTCTGACGAATAACTTTTTTTAAGACATTTTTCGCCGAATAAACTTTATCAATTGTTAGCATATTTATCTCCTTGTATACCGTTTTATTATAGCATAAAATGATATAATAGACGTGTAAAATAGAGGAACGTATATATGAACATAAAAAACTGGAATTTAGCTTTAAGAACGCTTACGATCTTTCGTCATCTGCAAGATGATCAAGTCTTTTCATCCTTTATGAATGTATTAGAAACCGATCGGGCAGATACCGAAGCTTTCATTGAAAATTATTGTGCTTTTGTATCGAATCTTTATCAAAAGAATACCAATTGGACGGAATATCTCTATCAATGGATCCTGAATGATGAAAATGTATATGTTCATCAAGTAGCCACTCAACGAAAGGTTTCACCAATGATTCAAGCAACGGTCAAACACGAACTGATGCTTTTAGAAAAAGTATCTCAATTGACCAGTCAAGAATTATTAAAAACTATCGATTACTCGGGATTTTTGCCCCAATGGGAAACCAGTTCCATCAATTTTTATCCTTCTTATCAAAAATATTTGGAAGACTTACCCTATCGTGGCTATGGCATGTTCAGCAAGTATCGGGCATTCTGTATTCAAAATGGGGAACTGGTTGGTGTGTCTCATCCAGACCCGCAACGACTCGCCGATTTGATTGGATACGAAAGAGAAAGGGAACAAGTAATCAAGAATACCTTAGGTTTCTTGCAAGGCTTGGATGCCAATAATGTCTTATTGTATGGCGATGCCGGAACTGGTAAATCTTCTACGGTCAAAGCCATCGTGAATGAATATTATCAAAAAGGATTGCGCTTGATTGAGATCAAAAAAGATCAGTTGTATGTTTTACCGGACATCATGGATCGTTTGGTGGACAATCCCTTGCATTTTATTTTGTTTATCGATGATCTTAGTTTTAAAGAAAATGATGATGATTTTATTGCCTTAAAGAATATTTTGGAAGGCGGTATCGCGCACAATCAAAAGAATTGTGTAGTTTATGCAACGAGCAATCGACGTCATTTTGTACAAGAAAACATGAGAAATCGTGATGGCGGTGAAATTTTCCGTAATGATTCCATCCAAGAAACCATGAGCTTAGCTGCTCGTTTTGGCTTAACTGTCACTTTCAGCAAGCCGTTAAAAGATCTATATCTGGAAATTGTCATGCAGTTAGCAGATTCGTACGACATTCAAATGAATCGAGATGCACTCGCCATCAAAGCAGAGGCGTATGCGATCCGTCATAGTGGTCGTAGTCCAAGGACCGCCAAACAATTTATTGAATCTACCAAAATTGAAGAGAATACAAAAAACGAAGGCCCAAGCCATGATATGACCCCTGTCAAGTAGACAGCGAAAATATCCAAAATAACTACCAAACAAGGTCAATTCGATTTGGCCTTGTTTTTATTGTTGTGCTTGTTCCTATTGCTTTGCTCTTCTCAATCTTTTCCCAGAATCGTTCTATTCTTCTATTTGGTGCAATTGGATATTGTTCCGGTGTATCTGCAGCCAGTGCTTCCTGTCTTACCTGATATGCAGTCTTCCCATGAAA
>NZ_JALBUS010000033.1:0-6099 GCF_033971885.1 Absicoccus intestinalis
ATAATTTAGACTCCAATCTAGAATTTTTTAAAGTTCTTGGAGCAGCTCCAAAAACTCTAATTGAATTCACTAAAATTATCGGAGATTTATTGATGAATTGGAATCCACTGTTTTATCTGACGCTTACTGTGCTAGTCCAATTTTCGATATTTTCCCAAGAAAGATTGTGTTCGTTTGTTGGTGGAACGAAATAGTTCTTCTGGCGTACCATTTTCAACAATGACACCTTTATCCATAAAGATCATACGATTGGATACATCATGGGCAAAAGTCATTTCATGGGTAACGATGACCATTGTCATTTTTTGTGCGGCCAAGTCTTTGATGACTTTTAAGATTTCCAAGGTCAATTCTGGATCCAATGCGGAAGTTGGTTCATCAAAGAAGAGAATTTTGGGATTGAGTGCCAATGCACGAGCAATGGAAACACGTTGTTGTTGACCACCTGATAACTGACTTGGATAGGCATCTTCTTTATCAGATAATCCCATTTGTGATAATAGTTTTCGTGCTTGGGCATATACTTCTTCCGAATTTCTTTTTTGGATTCGAATAGGTGCATCCGTAATATTCTTCATGACTGTAAAGTGAGGAAATAAATTAAAGTTTTGAAAAACAAGACCAAAATAGCTTAATGCCCTTTTCTGTTGTTGTTTGGACCCATATACCGCATGACCATTCATGCTCTTGACCACTTCATCTCCCACATAAGTTAAGGAGCCATCATCCATGGTTTCTAAAAATGTTGCACAACGAAGAAGGGTGCTTTTTCCCGATCCTGAAGGGCCAATGATCGAAACAACTTCTCCTTCATCGACCGATAAACTAATATCTTTTAAAACTTGGTTGTCACCGAAACTTTTCTTGATATGATTCATTTCTAAGATTTTCATCGTGCCCACCCTCCTTAGTCATAATAACGCATGCGTTTTTCGAAATATTCCATGATGGTAGCCACAATAAAGTTGAAAATGTAGTAGAAAATAGCAGCAGCTACAAATGGAATCATGCTCTTAAAGCTAGCAGCCAAGGCTTTTGCCTCAGTGAACATTTCCATATAAGCAATCGAATAAGCCAATGATGTATCCTTGACCAAGGTGATGATCTCATTGGTCAAGGCAGGCAAGATGCGCTTTAAGACCTGAGGAAAGATGATCGTAAAGAATGTTTGAGTCCGACTATAGCCTAATACTTTAGCCGCTTCATATTGACCTTTAGGCATTGATTCAATACCACTTCGATATATTTCCGCAAAATAAGCGGCATAATTTAAAGCAAACGCAATAATGACGGCTACACCTCGATATGCCGGTGTAATACTTATATCAAATAAGTAGTAGGGACCAAAATAAACAACTAAGAGTTGCAACATCAATGGTGTTCCACGCATGATAGAAATATAGATCTTGACAATGGTTTGAAGGATTCGATTTTTTGACATTCGTCCAAACGCAATCAATAATCCTAAAGGAAGAGAAAATAAAAGCGTTAATAAAAAGATTTGAATGGTGGTGCCCATTCCACCAATAAGCTGTTGGAAAGACTCCATCAAACTAATTGTTTCCATAATTGGCTCCTTTCTTACAAATTGAAACCAGGCAGATTGCCTGGCTTTTTTGAATTAATCAGCACTCAATACAACGACATTATCGCCAAAGTATTTTTCGGATAACTTCGCATAGGTGCCATCTTTGACCATTTTTTTCATGGCTTTCTGAACCTTGTCACGAAGTTTGGTATTTCCCTTTTCAAAACCAACCGCATATTGTTCTTGGCTCAGCTTGTCATCCAGGATCTTGAATTGGTCTTTACCCTTGGTTTGATCCAAAGCAACAAAGTAATCCATCGCAACGGCATCGGCTGCACCAGAATCGAGATCCATCATAGCGGTGTTATAGTCAGCTACCGAAGTATATTGTGCAAAAGAAGATTTTAGATCTTTATCATCATTGATAGCCGTTTCGGCACTCGATTCTTTTTGAACTTCGACATTTTTATCTTTTAAATCAGCCATGGTATTGATACCGGAATCCGACTTTACGACAAAGACTTGATAATTATTCATGTATGGTTCTGTCCATGTGTATTTCTTTTCACGTCCATTGATGGTGAAACCATTCCAGATGCAATCGATGGTTCCAGATTCCAATTCCATGTCTTTGGAATCCCAATCGATCGGTTGTAACTTGATATCAACGCCCATTTCTTTGGCACAAGCTTTTGCGGCTTCAATATCAAAACCAACATATTTCCCTTTTTTGTTTTTATAGCCAAAAGGCGGGAAATTTTGATCAAAACCAACCACTAAAACGGAATCATCATTTTTACTTGCGGTCTTGTCACTCTTTGAACTACTTCCACAAGCAGATAAACCAAGACTCAATCCAGCCACAAGTACCAATGCCATAATTTTATTGAATATTTTCATTGTTCGCTCTCCCTTATATTCATATACATAGTAGATTTTACCATAAATGAATGGGAATGTGGTTTTTTTTCAGAAAAGAGTTTCACTTTCGTGAAAACACAATTTTCAGTATTGTTATGGCATTTTTGTGATAGAATAAAAACGACAAATTGGAGGAATTTAAAATGGAAAAAAGACCTGTAGTTTTGGTTGTCATGGATGGTATG
The DNA here is from genome assembly GCF_033971885.1 of Absicoccus intestinalis. Lineage (NCBI taxonomy): Bacteria > Bacillati > Bacillota > Erysipelotrichia > Erysipelotrichales > Erysipelotrichaceae > Absicoccus > Absicoccus intestinalis. The sequence goes on from NZ_JALBUS010000033.1 coordinate 2,635, forward strand.
GGTTTAGCTGAAACGCATTTAGGCAATGCCGTTCAACAAGCACATAAACCAACCTTGGATTACTTATATGCAAGTTGTCCACATACTCGTTTGCGTGCACATGGTTTAGCTGTTGGTTTGCCAACCGATGGTGATATGGGAAATAGCGAAGTTGGTCATAATGCCATTGGTTGTGGTCAAATTTATTCACAAGGTGCAAAATTGGTGAATGAAAATATCGATTCTGGTGAAATCTTCCATTCAAAAGCATGGAAAGAATTAGTTGCTTTTTGTAAAGATGGTCATAAGATGCATTTTATTGGTTTATTGAGTGATGGAAATGTCCATTCTCATATCAATCATTTAAAGGCTTTGATCAAACAAGCAAAAGCGGAAGGCATTCATGAAGTTCGTGTTCATGCATTATTGGACGGGCGTGATGTACCTGATACAAGTGCATTGACGTATGTAGATGATATTGAAAATTTCATGGGTGAATTAAATGATGATACGTTCCATGCATGTATTGCCAGTGGTGGTGGACGTATGCAAATTACGATGGACCGTTATGAAGCCGATTGGTCCATGGTTGAAAAAGGATGGCGCATTCATGTACAAGGTGAAGGTCGCAAATTTGCATCCGCAACCGAAGCCATTGAAACCTATCGTAAAGAATTAGGTGTGATCGATCAAGATCTTCCTGGATTCGTCGTTGCCAAAGATGGAGAACCTGTTGGTACGATCGATGATGGCGATAGCGTGATTTTATTTAACTTCCGTGGAGATCGTGCCCAAGAAATTTCACGTGCTTTTGATGGCGATGCATCGTTTGATAAATTTGATCGTGTCAAAGTACCAAATGTTAAATTTGCAGGTATGTTACAATATGATGCCGATCTTCAAATTCCTAAGATGTATTTGACGGAACCACCAAAAATCAAATACACATTGACAGAAGAATTATGCAAACATGGCATTCGTGAATATGCTATCAGTGAAACCCAAAAATATGGTCATGTGACATACTTCTGGAATGGTAACCGTTCGGAAAAATTTGATGAAGACTTAGAAACGTATGTAGAAATCAAATCCGATGTCGTTCCATTTGAGCAACGTCCTTGGATGAAATCAGCAGAAATTACAGATGAATTATGTGCAGCCATTGAAAGTGGTAAATATGATTTCTTGCGTACGAACTATCCAAATGGCGATATGGTTGGACATACAGGTAGTTTAACTTCAACCATCATTGGGGTTGAAGCCGTGGATCTTGGTTTACAACGTGTCATGGAATCGGTTAAGAAAGTCAATGGTGTGTTGTTGATCACAGCGGATCATGGAAATGCGGATGAAATGTATCAAGCACCAAAAGAAGGACAACCTTTGAAAGCAAAAACATCCCATACATTGAATCGTGTTCCGTTCATTGTTTACAATGCAAAATGTAAATTAAAAACAGATGATAACTTAGGATTAAGCAATATCGCAGCTACAGTTGCTGATTTCTTAGGCATTGAACCAAATGAACATTGGAACGAATCTTTATTGAAATAATGATTCAAGAGCCATCTTCGGATGGCTTTTTTTGTGCAAAAACTTTCATATAGAAGAAATAACTTTTAAATAATGGTTCATTAATTGATGGGAAATGAAATAAATCCCAATATACGGTACAAATCCTAAAAATTGTTGACTTCACCCGAAAGAAATGAAATACTGAACTCGTAAAAAAATGAAAGGCCTTTCATAAATGTGAGGAGGAAGAAAATAACATGGAAGTACTATCAAGTATTGCCCAAGGATTTATGAGTTTGTTCACCGCTGGTGGAAAAACATTTACAGGATGGGTCACAGGCATCATTCCAATGATCGTTTGCTTACTGACATTTATGAATTCAATCATCAAACTCGTTGGAGAAGATCGTGTCAATCGGTTTACAGCCAAACTAACCAAACACGCAATCTTACGCTATACATTGATGCCAATGATTGGCTTGATCTTTTTAGGAAATCCAATGGGATATTCCGTTATGCGTTTTTGTGAGGAAAAAGATAAACCAGCCATGTTTGATGTTGTGGCTACATTTGCACACCCCGTTACCGGTTTGTTCCCCCATGCCAATGCGGGTGAATTATTTGTGTATATGGGAATTGCCACAGGTATCAAAGAACTAGGCTTGCCATTGGGAGATCTTGCCATTCGTTATTTTATTGCCGGTATTGTATTGTGTGCCATTCGTGGTTATATCACCCAAGGCATTTATTTACATTTGACAGCGGCAGAAAGAGGATAAGAAAATGGCATATAAAACTATTAAGATCACAAAAGGTAGTGCTGGATTTGGTGGACCCTTGATCATCGAACCCAATGAAAAAAAGAATAAAGTATTGTGTGTAACGGGCCAACAAATCAGTCCCGTTGCCCAAAAAATTGCTGAAATGACTGGTTGTGAATTGGTGGATGGATTTAAGACAACCGTTCCCGATGATGAAGTGGCAGTCGCTGTTGTCAACTGTGGTGGTACGGCACGTTGCGGTGTCTATCCAAAGAAACGCATCATGACCGTCAATGTCGAACCGGTTGGTGCTGTCGGTCCATTAGCCATGTATATCACACCAGATATCTATGTATCGGATGTAAAAGAGAGCAACTTAGCGTATACGAATGAAACGAATACATCCACTGTACAAACAGTAGCCACTACGGATGGTCCAAAGTCCAAAGAACAAGCCAAAGCCGAAGTGGCAGCAGTCCAGGAAGAAAAGAAACCAGGCGTGGTTACGCGAATTGGTATTGGTGTAGGACATGTCGTCAATAAGTTCTTTGCGGCTGGTCGTGATTCGATTGATATGGTCATTCGTAATATCTTACCATTCATGGCTTTCACATCGACTTTGTTGGGTATCATTTCTGCCAGTGGATTGGGAAATGTTATTGCTCATACCATCAGTCCATTGTGTTCGACATTGCCCGGTATGATCGCAATTTCCTTTATTTGTGGATTGCCATTCTTGTCACCCATTCTTGGTCCAGGAGCTGTCATCGCTCAAGTTGTTGGAACTTTATTAGGAGCAGAATTCTCAAAAGGAAATATTCCTCCACAATATTCATTGCCAGCTTTGTTTGCTATCAATGCACAAGTTGGATGTGACTTCATTCCCGTAGGTTTGTCCTTGGGAGAAGCGGAACCAGATACCATTGAAATGGGTGTTCCAGCTGTGTTGTATTCGCGTATCATCACTGGTCCTATTGGTGTACTGGTTGGTTTCTTATTCAGTATTGGTTTGTATGCGTAAGTAAGTCGCATGTAAATATATTCTCTTCTTTTCCCATCTTTGGCCAGATGGGAATTTTTTTTATGGATGAATTGTCAAATTAAGTGCAACACGATGTATGTGAGTCTATTTCGTTCATAACTTCATTTGGTGTCTTATAGCCAAGGCACTTTCGTGGCCGATTATTCATCAGTTCAAGATTATGCTTTA
>NZ_JALBUS010000034.1:0-4879 GCF_033971885.1 Absicoccus intestinalis
AAAAAAAGACCCGGCAGCGTGCTAGGTTCGCAGGGGCAGGCCCAACTATCTTCGCCGCGGGAGTGCTTAACTTCTGTGTTCGGGATGTCAACAGGTGTATCCACTCCGCTATCGCTACCGGATCGTGAGAGATGATCTCTCAAAATCGAACAACGCTTCCGACCTTTTTCTTTGATCAAGTCCTCGACCGATTAGTACCAGTCAACTCCGTACATCACTGTACTTCCATCCCTGGCCTATCTACCTTATCGTCTTTAAGGGGTCTTACTTGTTGGGAGATCTCATCTTGGAGTAGGCTTCGTGCTTAGATGCTTTCAGCGCTTATCCTTTCCCTGCTTAGCTACCCAGCTGTGCTCCTGGCGGAACAACTGGTGCACCAGCGGCAGGTCCATCCCGGTCCTCTCGTACTGAGGACAGCTCTCCTCAGATCTCCAACGCCCACAACAGATAGGGACCGAACTGTCTCACGACGTTCTGAACCCAGCTCGCGTACCGCTTTAATGGGCGGACAGCCCAACCCTTGGAACCGAATCCAGCTCCAGGATGCGATGAGCCGACATCGAGGTGCCAAACCTCGCCGTCGATGTGAACTCTTGGGCGAGATCAGCCTGTTATCCCCAGGGTAGCTTTTATCCGTTGAGCGACGGCCCTTCCATTCGGCACCGCCGGATCACTAATCCCGACTTTCGTCCCTGTTCGACCTGTTTGTCTCACAGTCAAGCACGCTTCTGCATTTGCACTCGACGATTGGTTTCCATCCAATCTGAGCGTACCTTTGGGCGCCTCCGTTACTCTTTGGGAGGCGACCGCCCCAGTCAAACTGCCTGCCTGACACGGTCCCCGATCCAGTTCATGGACCTGGGTTAGAACTCCGATCGCACAAGAGTGGTATCCCACCGGCGACTCCTCGTATTCTGGCGAACACGTCTCTAAGTCTCCCACCTATCCTGTACGTCTACGACCAAAGTTCAATATCAAGCTGCAGTAAAGCTCCATGGGGTCTTTCCGTCTAGTTGCGGGTAACCTGCATTTTCACAGGTACTAAGATTTCACCGAGTCTGCTGCCGAGACAGCGCCCAAATCGTTACACCTTTCGTGCGGGTCAGAACTTACCTGACAAGGAATTTCGCTACCTTAGGACCGTTATAGTTACGGCCGCCGTTCACTGGGGCTTCAACTCACTGCTTCCTCTTCCGATTCACAGATCCTCTTAACCTTCCAGCACCGGGCAGGTGTCACCCTCTATACTTCGCCTTGCGGCTTCGCAGAGAGCTGTGTTTTAGTTAAACAGTCGCTTGGGCCTCTTCACTGCGGCTCTTTCGAGCACTCCTTCTCGCGAACTTACGGAGTCATTTTGCCGAGTTCCTTGGCAACAGTTCTCTCGCTCACCTCGGGATACTCTCCCTGCCCACCTGTGTCGGTTTTGGTACGGGCCGGATGTACATTGCTAGAAGCTTTTCCTGGAAGCCGCTCCGCATGTCTTCGCTACTCGATCGCTCTTTCGCTTCCCTATCACGCCTTCACGTTTCGATGACCGGATTTGCCTGGTCATCCGCTATCTCGCTTCGCCCTCAATCCGTTAAGAGGGTCATGCTTCCCGTCTCCGTCACTCCTTCGCTCTACGTCCGGGTGCAGGAATATCTGCCTGCTTTCCATCCACTACGCCTTTCGGCCTCGCGTTAGGTCCCGACTTACCCAGGGCGGACGAACCTTCCCCTGGAATCCTTGGGCTTTCGGTGTGAAGGATTCTCACCTTCATCTCGCTACTCACACCGGCATTCTCGCTTCCATGCGGTCCACCGCTCCTCTCGGTACGGCTTCTGCCTGCATGCAACGCTCCCCTACCACATCCTTAGATATCCGCAGTTTCGGTATCCGGCTTAGCCCCGGTACATTTTCGGCGCAGGGTCACTCGACTAGTGAGCTGTTACGCACTCTTTCAAGGATGGCTGCTTCTGAGCCAACCTCCTAGTTGTCTGTGCATCCCCACTTCCTTTTCCACTTGGCCGGAATTTTGGGACCTTAACTGGCGATCTGGGCTGTTTCCCTCTTGACCATGGACTTTATCACTCACGGTCTGACTGCCGTGCATCCTGTGCGGCATTCGGAGTTTGATTGGGTTCAGTACCCCGGGATGGGGCCATCACTCATTCAGTGCTCTACCTCCGTACAGGTTCTTCACGACGCTAGCCCTAAAGCTATTTCGGGGAGAACCAGCTATCTCCGGGTTCGATTGGAATTTCTCCCCTAGCCACAAGTCATCCGCCAGCTTTTCAACGATGGTCGGTTCGGTCCTCCATTCAGTTTCACCTGAACTTCAACCTGCTCATGGCTAGATCACCCGGTTTCGGGTCTGCGATGTTCTACTTCCGCCCTCTTCAGACTCGCTTTCGCTGCGGCTCCGCGTTTTCCCGCTTAACCTCGCATCTCATCGCAACTCGCCGGTTCATTCTACAAAAGGCACGCCATCACCCTTCAACGGGCTCTGACTTCTTGTAGGCATACGGTTTCAGGTTCTCTTTCACTCCGCTCCCGCGGTTCTTTTCACCTTTCCCTCACGGTACTGGTTCACTATCGCTCACTCAACTATATTTAGCCTTGGCGGATGGTCCCGCCTGCTTCCGACAAGATTCCTCGTGTCTCGCCGTACTCAGGATCCTGCCTGCTTCCTTTCTCATGTCGTCTACGGGGCTTGCACCCTCTTCGGCCGCGCTTCCAATCGCGTTCGACTATGATCCATTCGTCTTCGGCAGTCCTTCAACCCCGCTCCTCAGAACGGTTTGGGCTCCTCCCCTTTCGCTCGCCGCTACTCAGGGAATCATTCTTATTTTCTTCTCCTGCGGGTACTTAGATGTTTCAGTTCCCCGCGTACCTCTCATGCACCTATCTATTCAGTGCATGATGACCGATCTTCTATCGGCCGGGTTCCCCCATTCGGATATCGATGGATCTTCGCTCCCTAACAGCTCCCCGTCGCTTTTCGCAGTTTGGCACGTCCTTCTTCAGTATTGAGTGGCCAGGCATTCGCCGTACGCCCTTCCTTGCTTGATCTTGGTTCTCTTCGTGTTTTCTTCGAGATCTTTCAGAACTGTTCTACTAACTGTTTATGAAATCTTTCTTCTAAACGTTATAGACCTTCTGTTGTCTTCTTCGTTGTTCGATTTTCAAAGATCATCACTGAGAAATCTTTCGATCTCTCAAAACTGATCAGGAATCCCTTTCGCACATCTCTGTACACTTGCTTTCTCCTTAGAAAGGAGGTGATCCATCCCCACGTTCCCGTAGGGATACCTTGTTACGACTTAACCCCAGTCATCCGTCCTACCTTCGACGGCTCACTCCTTGCGGTTATGCCACCGGCTTCGGGTATTACTGACTCCCATGGTTTGACGGGCGGTGTGTACAAGGCCCGAGAACGTATTCACCGCGACATGCTGATTCGCGATTACTAGCGATTCCAACTTCATGGAGTCGGGTTGCAGACTCCAATCCGAACTGGGACGGACTTTTCGGGATTCGCTCCAGGTCGCCCTGTCGCTGCCCTCTGTATCCGCCATTGTAGTACGTGTGTGGCCCAGGCCATAAGGGGCATGATGATTTGACGTCATCCCCACCTTCCTCCGGTTTGTCACCGGCAGTCTGATATGAGTCCCTAACTTGATACTGGTAACATATCACAAGGGTTGCGCTCGTTGCGGGACTTAACCCAACATCTCACGACACGAGCTGACGACAACCATGCACCACCTGTCTCCTCGATAGCCTCTGCCCTATCTCTAGGGCTTTGCGAGGGATGTCAAGGCCTGGTAAGGTTCTTCGCGTTGCTTCGAATTAAACCACATACTCCACCGCTTGTGCGGGCCCCCGTCAATTCCTTTGAGTTTCACACTTGCGTGCATACTCCCCAGGCGGAGAACTTATTGCGTTGACTGCGGCACTGAGTTATTCCCCCAACACCTAGTTCTCATCGTTTACGGCGTGGACTACTAGGGTATCTAATCCTATTTGCTCCCCACGCTTTCGTACTTCAGCGTCAGTTGCAGACCAGGCGACCGCCTTCGCCACCGGTGTTCTTCCATATATCTACGCATTTTACCGCTACACATGGAGTTCCATCGCCCTCTTCTGCACTCCAGCCGGACAGTTTCCAGTGCAGTGCTGCAGTTGAGCTGCAGCCTTTCACACCAGACTTATCTGGCCGCCTACGTACCCTTTACGCCCAATCATTCCGGATAACGCTCGCCACCTACGTATTACCGCGGCTGCTGGCACGTAGTTAGCCGTGACTTTCTGGCGAGATACCATCAAACAAACAGCATTCCCTCTGCCTGTCCTTTTTCTCTCGCAACAGAGCTTTACAATCCGAAGACCGTCTTCACTCACGCGGCATTGCTCGTTCAGGGTTCCCCCCATTGACGAAAATTCCCTACTGCTGCCTCCCGTAGGAGTTTGGGCCGTGTCTCAGTCCCAATGTGGCCGTTCGCCCTCTCAGGTCGGCTATGCATCGTCGCCTTGGTGGGCCGTTACCTCACCAACTGGCTAATGCACCGCAGGTCCATCCATGTCCAGGGCCGTGGCCCCTTTAACATATCGAAGATGCCTTCCATATGCCTATCCGGTTTTAGCAGTCGTTTCCAACCGTTGTCCCGGGTACATGGGCAGGTTACCTACGTGTTACTCACCCGTTCGCCACTGATCGAAAAGTGCAAGCACTTTTCTCTCCGTTCGACTTGCATGTATTAGGCATGCCGCCAGCGTTCATCCTGAGCCAGGATCAAACTCTTCATTTGATTTAGCTCTTCGATGTTCCTGACATCGTTTGTTTCTTTCTCGAAATTGACGTGTTTCTTGGTTTCCTGTTCAGTTTTCAAAGATCGTC